>NZ_JHVL01000037.1 GCF_000620125.1 Clostridiisalibacter paucivorans DSM 22131
GATTAAATTCAAGGAAGAAAGCTATACAAGTGGTTGCAGTGCCTTTGACTTAGAGCCGATAACTAAAAAGACATATGATAAATCTCGTAGAGTAGTAAGAGGACTATTTAAGTCAAGTTTTGGATTGGTAAATTCGGACGTGAATGGTAGTCTAAACATATTAAGAAAAGAAGAAAAATGTATTCCCAAGTTAGTTGAGACTATGAGGGATAAGGGCAAGTGTTCTCGCCCGTTAAGAATAAGGGTTGCCTGCTAAGGTCAAAAGTTAAATACCAAACTTCTTACAAAGAAGCCACCGTTGCTTGTCTCGGTGGTAAGTTCACGATTATGTTATCTTACTGAGAACCCAAAGATTAAGGGTTCTTTTTTTGTTATGATTAATATAGAAGTAGAAAAATATTTTAAAAAATATGTAATGAAATCATAATTATTGCGTATTAACATGTGAAAGCAACTTGGCGCTGAGCAGAAAGCTTTTGAGAAGGGGGATTCAAAAGGATGCAGGAATTTGTCTTAACAAAGGGCTTAAGTGAAAAAGATACAGATGAAATATCTAGGGAACAAGAATTCACTTATATTTTTCAAACCTATTATAAAAGGGTTTATAATTATATATACTATCGTGTGAACAATCACTACACTGCAGAAGATTTAACCAGTAGTGTTTTTGAAAAGGTAATGTCTAAGATAGACACATATTGTAAAGGGGAATCTCCCTTTGAAGTATGGCTATTTGCCATAGCTAGAAATGTTATACGAGATTATTTTAGGAAATTTAAAAAGAGAAAGATATTTTCTATGGATAAAATAAAGGAATTGATATCAAAGGAGAAAACTCCAGAAGAGAAGATACTAACTGCAGAAACCAATGATAGACTTTTAAAACTTTTGGATATTTTAAATGAAAGAGAAAGAAATATTATAGCATTTAAATTTGGTGCTAATTTAAAGAATAGAGAGATAGCAGAGTTGTTGGATATTAGTGAAAGTAATGTTGGAGTGATACTTTACCGTTCGATGAAGAAGTTAAAAAAGGAGATGGAAAGGGAGGGGTAACATGAAAAGAGAAAGTATAGAAGAGAGATTTTCTATTGAAATAGATGACTATTTAAATGGTGTAGAAGGAAATCATAATTCTATATCATCTGAATATGACGAGCTGATAAAATTGAGTAAAAATTTAGCAGATAAAGACTTCAGTGGCAAAGGTAATAAAGATCATGTGTTGAATAAGGTATTGGAAAATAAGGATAAATATGAGGAGGAAAATATTATGAAAAAACCAAATAGAATAGGAAGAAAAGCTGTGGCAGCAGCAGTAATATGTATTATGAGTATTTCTATTATGAGTACATCCTTTGCCCAAGATTTTGTAGGAAGAGTGATAAACAAATTATCTTTGGGACATGTAAATGTTATAGTGGAGCCACAAACAGAGTCTCCTGAATCTGTACCAGTTCCAGAGGAATTAAAGGGTAAAATTTTTGATGAAGATGGAAATGAAGTAAAAATATTTTCACGTGAATATAAAGGGAAATATTATACTGCCGATGGTGAAGAGATTGAAAGTTTTGGAAATAATGAAATAGTAACTAAATCAGAACAAGATGATTCAGCATTAGTGATTACAGAAGCAGATGAGTTAGAAGTAGATGAATTAAATAAATATACTTGTTTTGATGTAATATTGCCTACTTATTTACCGGAAGGATATAGATTCGATAAAGCAGAATTTTTCAAGGATGAAAATGGTGTTGTAGAAAATAGCAAGTATATTAGTTTATATTTTACTAATGAAGAAACAGGAGGATATATGTATATGCAACAAAGGTTTGCAGATGAAGAGACAGCATATACAAGAGGATCCTATGGAGAGACAGAATTGATAAAAATAAATGGCGTAGATGCAATACTTGATGCCAGTACTGTTGAATGGGAAGCCAATAATGTAATATATATGTTATTAGGTAGAGGAGAAGTTGAGAAGAGTGAACTGATAAAGATCGCAGAATCTATTAAATAATAATTAAGTTAATATGGTTTAGAAACAGTTAGTAGTTCGTAGCTAGTAGTTAGTAGTTTATGGTGGAAATCCTATGGATTTCATCATTGTACTACGGACTACACGATACGAACTACTAACTGTTTTTTAGTCATAAAATGAAATAGTTACCAGATTGTAAATATATTGTAATATAAAGGTCTAAATAATATGTTATCATGTATAGGTGTTTAACAGGAAGGAGATGAGATTTATGAAATTGGCAGAGGCATTAATCTTACGAGCAGATTATAAGAAGAGAATTGCACAGTTGAATGTTAGATTACAGAATAGTTCCAAGGTACAGGAAGGAGAAGAACCTCCTGAAAATCCACAGCAACTCTTGAAAGAATTAGATACTATTATGAATGAATTAACAGTACTTATTCAAAGAATAAATAGGACAAATAGTTTAACAAATTTTGATGATAAATATTCATTGGCAGATATATTGGCAGAGCGGGATA
Organism: Clostridiisalibacter paucivorans DSM 22131; assembly: GCF_000620125.1. Taxonomy (NCBI): domain Bacteria; kingdom Bacillati; phylum Bacillota; class Tissierellia; order Tissierellales; family Thermohalobacteraceae; genus Clostridiisalibacter; species Clostridiisalibacter paucivorans. The sequence continues at coordinate 2,509 of NZ_JHVL01000037.1, forward strand.
AAATATGGGATAAAAGACAAATACTAAGTCAGCTAATTAAATCTGCTGTTGTAAAGCAGGATAGATATAGTCGCTCAGAGGTAAAGTTTTTTAGCACTGTAGATATTGGAAAAATACAAAAAGAGGTAGATAGATTATCTAAGGTCTTTAGGGAGCTAGATACTAAGATACAGTCAAAGAATTGGACTACAGAATTAAAATAAAAACCAATATATTGAGTTGGTAGACTTATATTAACAAAAGTGGGTACAAACCCGCCAACGGGGTAAAAGTTGGACAATAGAGGGTAGCATGGAGCATGCTAGTGGTTCGATTCCACACATTATAATTTATGCTCAGTATTGTTACAAGGGTACAAATAGATTGTAAAAGTAACTACCATGTATCAGTTTGTTAATTGAGTTGAGGTGGGATAGGGGATAATTAAAGGGAAGATGATATATTACATATATTGTCTTCTCTTTGATATTTTACCTATAAAATTGTTTGATAGATACATTGACACCAATACTGATATAGTGTACTATATAAATATAACACTACTACAATTGAGGTGAGTCAATGGAATTTGATACGAGGATACCTATATACTTACAAATAATTAAGAAAATAAAAGAAGACATTGTATTGGGAACATTAAAAAGAGGGGAAAAGCTTCCATCTGTAAGGAATATGGCGAGTCAACTCAAGGTAAATGTAAACACAATACAACGGGTATATCAAGAATTAGAAAGAGAAGGTATTACCTTTACACAAAGAGGTAAGGGGTCTTTTATTACAGAAGAAGAAAAAAAGATTTATGAAATCAGAGTTCATATGGGGTCTGAATTGTTGAAAGAGTTTCTAGAGGGTATGAAGTCATTGGGATATTCCAATGAAGAAATTATAAAATGCTTAAATGAGTATATAGAGGAGGAAGAAAATGGAGATATTAAGAGCTGAAAATATTACCAAAAAGTACATTACCCAAAAGGCATTAAAAGGTTTAGATATAACAATAGAAGAGGGTAAAATATATGGGCTATTGGGTCCCAATGGTAGTGGTAAAACTACATTTATGAAGATGGTTGCAGGGTTTATACAGCCTAGTAGTGGTGAAATTCAAATTATGGAGAAGAGGATAGGAAAGGAATCAAAGAAGATTGTATCTTATATGCCAACAAGTAACCATATACCTAAGTGGATGAAAGTAAAGCATTGTATTGAATACTATGGTGATTTCTTTAAGGATTTTGATAAAAATAAGGCTGTAGAATTGATAGAGTTTATGGGTTTAGATCAGAATCAAAAAGCAAAAAACCTTTCTACAGGAATGCTTGGAAGGTTAAAATTAAGTTTGACTCTTTCTAGAGATGCCAAATTATATATATTGGATGAGCCATTAAATGGAATTGACCCCGTATCGCGGGAGAAAATTATGGATGCAATTTTAGGTGCATGTAAAGAGGAGAATAGTATTATAATTTCAAGTCATTTAGTTAATGAGTTGGAGCCTATTTTAGATGAAGTGATATTCATAGATAAAGGCAAAACGGTGTTATCAGGAAATGCAGAAAACTTTAGAATAGAGAAGGGTTTATCTATTGATGAGTTATATAGGGAGGTATATAAAGATGCTTAAAATATTGAAATATGATTGGATAAGTCGTTGGAAACTTTTTTTATCAGGAATAATCATTGGTATATTATTAAATATAGAGATTATAAGGAATGTATTGAATGAAGGTAATAGTACTAAAACAATGGGTATATATGGTGGAATCTTGATTTTTCTTATAATTGGTTTTGGGATAGCATTAGCCATTGACCATGTAAGGAGAGTTTCTAAAAGTCTATTTACAGAAGAAGGATACTTTTTATTATCCACTCCATTGAATGGCTATCAAGTTTTAGGAGGCAAAATAATTACAATTATTTTGGAATGTATAGGGATTGTATCGTTTATAGGGTTAACCTTATTTATAGATTATAAATTTATTATAAACAAATTTCCTGAAGTAGAAAGAATATCTGAGATACCTCCAGAATTCATGAAAGAGGGATTTAAGTTTTTAGTGTTAATTTTAGTAGGTTATATTACGTTTATGTTAATGATATATCTGTCTATTACATTGGCAAAAAGTATTTTTTCTGCAATTAAATATGGTAAAATATTGTCTTTTGTATTTTTTATCATTATTTCAAAGTTGATATCTAAGTTAGGGAGCTATTTAGGAGATTTTACAGAGCAAGTGATAGATTCCAATATATATGAAAATACACAGTTTGTTAATGTCACCAGTGGATACCTCTTATTAAATATTTGTATAGCATTAGTGTTATTTGGATTGACAGGATATCTATTAGATAGGAAGATTAATATATAAAAATTATATCTGCCGTCAACTATTAGCTGTGAACTACTAACTAAGAATCCATTATATGATTAAATATAAAACATCAATACAACAATTAATTAGAAAATTATTAGTATGAACCAAGGTAAACATGCTGTATTGAAGCTATTATAATATATATTAGTTAATTGTGAGAAGATTGTTTATTTATAAACATACTTTAAAACATTATATGACATACCCCCTTGTTATGATGAAATCGACAAAACAAAGGGGGTTTATAAAAATGACAAAAGAGAAGAAGACTAGCTTTGGGGGTTCACTTTTCGTAATTTTATCTTTATGTGTAGTTATGTATATGCAGATATTTGTTTTACATCAAGACTATGCTACCCATATTAGTTTGTTAGTAGTTGCAGCTATAGCTACGGTAGTTGCTATGCTTTCAGGATTTACTTGGGATGAGGTACAGGCAGGGATAGTGCATGGATGTAATATTGCTATGATTCCTATGCTTATATTGATGTTAGTAGGTGTACTAATTGCAACTTGGATTCCTGCAGGGACTATTCCCACATTGATTTATTATGGACTCAATATTCTATCACCATCTATATTTTTAGTTACAGTAGCATTTATATGTTCAGTAGCTTCAGTTGCCACAGGAAGTAGCTATACAACAGGGGCAACCTTTGGAGTTGCTTTTATGGGTATTGGCATAGGACTGGGGATTCCTCCAGCATTGACTGCAGGAGCTGTTATTTCAGGCGCTATCTTTGGAGACAAGATGTCACCGCTTTCAGATTCTACAAATTTAGCTGCAGGGGTAGCAGAGGCTAATCTATTTGACCATATTAAAAGTATGTTCTATACTACAGGCCCAGCATTTATTATTTCTTTAGTTATTTATGGAATATTGGGAATGAGATTTAGTGCTGGTAGTATAGATACAAGTCAAATAGATATTATTTTAAAAGGATTAGAGGCAAATTACTGGATCAACCCTGTTACTTTAATACCAGCTGTTGTAGTTGTTATATTAGCAGTTAAAAAGGTTTCAGGTTTGGCTGTTATGGTAATTGCTTCTTTAGTTGGTGCAGCCTTTGCAATTATTTTTCAAGGATATGGATTGGGAGAAATGTTTGCATTTATGAATGATGGTTTTGTTTCCAACACAGGCGTAGAAGCAGTAGATGCCCTTTTAAGCCGTGGAGGACTTCAAAGTATGATGTGGACTATATCTTTGGGTTTTATTGCATTGAGCTTAGGAGGTATATTAGAAAAAACCAAAATGTTACAGGTGTTATTAGACAGAATTTCTCATCTTGTAAATAATACAGGAGGATTAGTTACGACTCACGTTTTGGCCAGTATATTTGTAAACATTTTTTCAGCGAGTCAGTATATGGCTATTCTTATTACTGGAAGAATGTTAGTACCAGCATATAAAAAACAAAGGCTTTTGCCCCAAGTTTGCTCAAGGACTTGTGAGGATTCGGCTACAGTAACTTCACCACTTATACCTTGGGGATTATGTGGAGTATACTTTACAGGAGTATTAGGAGTAGCTACTGTTGAATATATGCCCTATGTATTTCTATCATATTTAACACCTTTAATTTCTATTATATATGGATTTACAGGAAAGTTCATGTTCAAAGAAGGAGATATTCCATCAGTTAAGACATATCATGATGATGAGGCCAAGGGAGTAAGCTAAAAAACAAAATATAATTTAAAAGACCTTAGGAAAACCTTTTATTTCTTAAGGTCTTTTATGTTTTAATTTATAGGCATTTCAATAATCCAACAAAGATTAAAATACTACCTGGTAATAATGAGGTCTTTAAATCATTTTCGTATTTTTTTACTTTACTACCTAGATATATGCCATATAATATGGACAATATATTGAGAAAAAACACAAATACAAGGAAAAAAACAGGATTTATATTTCCTAAAGAAAGCCCAAATCCTGCACCTAGTGAATCTATTGAAAGTATAACACCTAAATTTAAGGCTTCTTTTGGATTTATATCTCCAGATATATCTGAATCACCCTTGGTCATATCTAGGGCTATATCTACTATAAGTCCTAGCTTAGGGATATAAAACTTAATTAACTTATTACTTTTTTTATTTTTCAGTTTATATTTAATATAGCCTTCAATAATGAGAACAGTTCCCAGCAATATTAAGACTATACAACTTATTATAGAGACCATGTTTTCAGAAACAAAAAGCTTTAATATATGACTCAAATAAATCGATATGCCTAAAACACCAATGATTACTAAATTCATTATTAATATAGCTGTTTTAGGAATCTTTATTTGTTTAATTCCATAAGTTATGCCTAGAGCAAATGAGTCTATACAAATAGCTAATGATATTAAAAGTATTTCAAACACTATAATACCTCCTTGAGTAAGACAGATATAATGAATGAGTTTAGTATTATAGTATTTATTAGATACTATTAATGTTATATATATATATATATTTGATATAGTATAGATATATATACTATATATATAGTCAATAGAATAATTCCTTGAATGCGAGTGATTTTATTCTTTAGTAAACAAGGTACAATGACAACAAGCATCATAAAGAAAGAAACGGGAATATCTAATATTAAATTTTGCTTTTCTACTATGAGAGGAGTTGTCAATGCTGAGCCTCCAATAACTAATGTTAAGTTTAAAATATTGGCTCCTATTATATTGCCTATTGATAATGAGCTATGTCCCTTTTTTATAGCGGTTAAAGCAGTTGTCAACTCTGGCAGAGAAGTCCCAAGAGATATCAAAGAGAGACTTATTACTGACTCAGGCACCCCAATAAATCTAGCCAAGACTATAGTATTATTGATAAGAAGATTTGAACCTATTATTATACCAGATAGCCCTATAATAAAGGTCAATATGATTTTAATAGTGGAGTTGGATTCAAAATTCTTGTTTTTAGATTTTGAGTTTTTTTCTTTTTTATTTTTTAATGTGAATGTATCCAATATTATATAGATTAATAATAGTATTAATAGAATAAATCCATCCATAATATTAATTAGACCATCATATGCTAAAGTGCCAAAAATTAAAAAAAACAATAAAAATACGATAGATTTTATTTTAAAAAGTCTATGATTGATTTTACTGGGTACTATTATATTGGATATACCTAGTATTAGACCTGTATTACATATTATAGAACCAATAGCATTACCAATGCTTATAGAATCGTGGCCTCTACTGGCAGCAGTAATAGATACGATAGCTTCAGGTGCCGTTGTGGCTATACTTATTATTGTAGCCCCTATAAATATTTCAGGTAGATGATATGTCCTAGCAAATTCAACTGACGATTCAATGAATAAATCTCCACCTTTTATAATGAATAAAATTCCAATACAAAATAAGATAAAAGTAATTATCAATAAAATTCCTCCTGATTTTGAAATTATGAAAATCCTATCATAATAATCTTTATGTGAATTAAAATTTTAATATTCAAGTTTAATTGGATAGGATATAGTAAAAGTGTTATATAATTATAGAGATAAGAATTTTATATGGATATCAATTAAGATGAAAGGGAGTTTATAATGGGTGTCAAGAAAAAAGATATAAAAGTAATGAAACCAAAATTCATAAAGGGGATTGAAGATAGGTGCGCAGAGATTAGTAAAATTAAAGATGAGGACAGTTTTGAGTATGTGTATGTATCAGATTGTAAAATTCAAAATGAAGTAGCTGATAAGGTTAGTCTTAAAGGCGTAATTTTTAAGAATGTAGATTTTATAGATACAAGATTAAATTTATTGGATATTACAGATGTTAGGTTTGAAAATTGTGATTTATCAAATATCAATTTTGATGGTGCAATAATTCATAGGACAGAATTTATAAATTGTAGACTTACAGGCCTAAACCTTAATAATGGGACATTACAGAATGTTTATATGAAGCAATGTAATGGTGAATTTGCATTTATGAGATTTATTCAAATGAAGAAAGTTATATTTGAAGATACTATATTGAGAAATGCTGATTTTCAAAATAGTAATTTTAGCAATATAATATTTAGGAAATGTGACTTAAGATTAAGTCAGATGTCTGGTACAAGTTTATCTAAAATAGATTTGAGTGATTCTAATATTGAAGGTCTAGGTATAAGGCAAGAAGATATAAAGGGGGCCATAGTTTCTCCTATGCAGGCCTTAGATTTTGCAAAGTTATTAGGAATCGTTATAAAATAATACTATAATGTATATTAATATGTATCTATAAAGATGGAGGTTTAAAAATGACTAGCAATATTTTTAAAGATTGGCAACATAGCTATATAATAAAAGATCATATAACTAATAAGAATATAGAGGTAGGAGATTATACATATTATTCAGGATATTACCATAAAGAGCATTTTGAAGACTATTGTGTTAGATATCTTGCACCAGATAGAGACGATGTAGATAAGCTAAAGATAGGAAAATTTTGTTCTATTGGTTCAGGAGCTATATTTATAATGGCTGGAAATCAAGGACATAGGATGGATTGGATTACAACATATCCTTTTTTCTATACACCAGATTTTAATAAAAATGCTATAGATGGATTTAAAACAAAGGGAGACACAATAGTTGGAAATGATGTATGGATAGGAACGGAGGCAATGATAATGCCAGGTGTTAAAATTGGACATGGTGCTGTTATAGCCTCAAGGGCAGTAGTCACCAAAGATGTAGCACCTTACACTGTAGTTGCTGGAAATCCTGCTAGAGAGATAAAGAAGAGATTTTCAGAGGAACAAATAGAAATGCTATTAGAATTTGAATGGTGGAATCTAGATATAGAGATTATAGAAAAATATATACCTTTAATGTGTAATAATGATATAGAAAAATTCATTATGAAGATAAAAGAAGAGGTTAAATAAACACACAGACAAAATAGAATATATTAACAAGAAAGAAGGATTGATAAAAACATATATCATATTGTAATAAAGAAATGAGAAAAGGCATAATCTATGATGGGGACAGATATATATTAATTTTTATAAACTTATTAAGTTTATTAATTTGAGAAAGTAAACATATAAAAAAAGAGCTGTATCAGGTATGAATTTTACCGTGAGACAGCTCTTTTTTATACTTGCTATTCATTTATTTTAAGATACATATCGTACCATTTAGCTCCACCATGGACAGATTTAGATACTCCTTCATTAATATATCCAAATTGTTCATAAAATGTGATTAAGTGTTCTTTACATGTAAGTAATATGTTTTTGATACCTTTCTTTTTTGCTGAATCAATAAAATGTTCCATCAATGCTTGAGCATAGCCATTCTTTTGATATTGGGGGTGTACATCAAGGCCAAAGATTAAAATGTTTTTACCATCATGCATATGAAAATCCATGTTTTCGAAAAACACATCTTCTATATGATTATGATTTGTTAAACCACCATTAATAAATCCTATAATCTTACCATCTAGTTCAGCTACAAAAAATCCTTCAGGGTAAACAGACAATCTTTCTTTTAGTGCTGATTTAGGGGCTGCTTCAGCTTCGGGAAAACATTCTGCCTCTATATGTGATACATAGTCTAAATCTTCCATTAAAACATTTCTTATTTTTAGTTTATTCAAACTTATTCCCACCTTTTTTAAATTATTATAACATAGATTTCACTATAATTAGCTATTAGGCATATATATTTATGGAAATACTAATAATAAAAGGGTTAAAAATTATATGGGGAGCTGATTTAGTTTGAGATTGATAAGTGGAGAAACTATATGGACAAAGATAAATGAAATACCAAAAAAATATACATATTTAAGCGATGATCTGGAATGTGATGTGGCGATTATAGGAGCAGGTATAACTGGTGCTATATGTGCATACCATTTAACCAAAGCTGGCATAGATACAATTATAGTAGATAAGAATATAATAGGCTATGAAAGTACAAGTGCTTCTACTTCAATCCTTCAATATGAAATAGATTATAATTTAGTAGGTTTAAAAGGGATCATAGGAGAGGAAAATGCTGTAAAGTCTTTCAAACTTACTGCTGATGCAGTATATGAGATACAAAATATAATTAAAGATTTAGATGATGATTGTGGATTTAATCTGCGGGACTGTTTTTATTACACTAATAATGAATCAGATATATCTTTGCTAAGGAAAGAATATGATTTGAGAAAAAACAATGGATTTGATGTAGAATTTATAGATAAGTCTAAAGCTGAAGAGAGATTTTCATTTCCTGTAAAAGCAGGTATATATACAAATGGAAATGGAGGAGAGATAGATCCATATAGGTTTGCTCATGCCCTTATCAGTAAGGCAGAGAAAAATGGGCTTAAAGTCTTTGAGAACACAGAAATTGTTAAAATCAATCCCAGTATGAATGGGGTACAATTGACTACAAAGAATGGGTTTAATATAAGCTGTAAAAAAGCATTAATAGCTGCAGGATTCGAAAGTAAGAATTATATTCAACAAAAAACAGCAATTCTAAGTAGGTCATTTACTATTGCTACTAAACCTATAAAAAACTTTGCAGGTTGGTATAAAAGATGTATAATTCGTGATACAAATTCTCCATATACATATTTGAGAACTACAAGTGATGACAGAATATTAATTGGTGGAGAAGACTTAGATGTGGGAGGTATAAATAGTAAGGTTTCTAACTTGAGTCATGAAAATCCTATTTCATTGGACAAATATAATGTATTGCAGAAGAAATTAGGAGAGATGTTTCCTAATATTAGAGATATAGGAGTAGAATATTCATTTAGTGGTATTTTTGGAGAGACTAGAGATGGTCTCCCCTTTATTGGAGAACATGAAAAATACCCAAATTGTTATTTTTGTTTAGGATATGGTTCCAATGGCATACTATATGCTACATTGGAAGGGAAATTATTAACTGACTTATATCAGGGTAAAATAAGAGAAGAATTAGATTTATTTAAATTCCATAGATGAAAAATATTGGAGAGCACATAATGATCTACCTTACACCATTATAGATAGATTACAGTGAGTTATTATCTATAATGATGATTTGTTAGACTTTACATAATATCATATAGATACTATGTAAAGTCTTTGCTTGATTCCATATGATAGATTTGAATCCACCATATAGAATCTTCCCTCCAACCTCATGTCAGCCATATAAGACCAACATAAAATTTTTGGTCGACATATATATGCTTTTGTTGTAAAGCATATATACATCTTAGCTCAACCATTATGCACCCTCAATAAATATGATAACCATATTTATAAAAAATATTAGTTTTGTAAATAATTTTGAATTTTTCTGAAAAATCTGTTTACTTTTTGATAAACCTATGCTATTATATATATAAGAAGAATATATTCTTCTTATATGGATTCTAATCCACTTATCATGCAAGATTAGTTTTAAGTTAATTTTGGTAAAAGGTACTGGATTTTAGAATCAAAGTTTTAAGAGTTGGTTATTTTGATTTAGATTTAAAAGAATAGGAGTTAAAAATTAGTAATCAAGCGTTACTTTTGGTTTTGAGGGAAGAAGCAAAGAGTATTATGTTTGATGAGTAAGAAGGGAATGAGGTAGTAATAGAATTTGAAATTGAGAACCAAATAAGTGGATTAGATCCTAATTTATAAATATCTTGGTATATGATAATATTATATATCAAGATATTTATTTTTTTATATATGTACTTATTTTACACAATATAATACAAAATATTATTATGATTGAGGTGGTGATATAATGAATAGAAAAGATTTGTATAGATATATAGATGGACAATTTAAGATTAATGATAAGGTTAACTTATTTTATAATATAAATGATGATTTTTCTGATACAATTAGTCCTATTAGGCCTTCACGGGATTTTTTAGATATTTGTAGGGAGCCTAGAGTTGAGTTGATAGATTGTCTAAAACAAGAATACCAGAGAGATGAATGGGAGGATATCTCAAGGTATTTTACTACAAGGGTTATAAGAATTTTTACATATAATAATCAATACTTATATTTCAAAAGAGAAAGTCAAGAGAAACTAAAAGAAATCTATAGGGGGTTTATAGGAAATATTTATACATTGTTGAATAGAAAAAAAATAGATAGACAGGATATAGAGATGGAATTGTACAAGCACTCTTGTAATCTGTGCGATTTTTTAATAGCAACTAATGGGAATGATATATTTAATCGGTATAGAAATAGGTATATAGATAAATTGGTATGTGAAGAATATTCTGCAAGGTTACAGCTAAAGATATTAAAATTAGATTTGAACCATATTGTTGAACCTATTTTAGATATAGGATGTGGAGAAAGTGCCAATTTAGTTAAATATCTTAGAAAGTTGGGGTTTGATGCATATGGTGTTGATAGGAGTTTAAAGTCAAATGACTATTTGATATTATCGGATTGGTTTGATGTAGATTATAGTAAGGAATATTGGGGAACTATAATATCCCATATGGCATTTTCAAACCATATATGGCATCATAAAAATAGAAAGGATGGATATGTATTAGATTTATATAATAAAATGGAAGAAATCTTACAGTCTTTAAAAATAGGTGGGAGGTTTATTTATGCCCCAAGTTTACCTGATATAGTATCTTATATTTGTAATATAGAGGATTATAATATAAAGAAAGTTAAAATTGGACCTAATATGAAGAATGATAGGTTTTATACCACTATAATAACTAGAGTGTAAATAGATTGATAGTATAAAATCTTTTACATGGTGTATTGATACTCATCATCAAAAAGGATAGAATAGAAATTGAGTGTATTTAATACATAATATGGAGGTAGGGTTATGGATAAGTTGGCATTTATAGGGGGATTATTGATAGATGGTAATGGAAAAGAACCTATTAGAAATTCTTTAGTAATGATTAATTGTAAAAAGATCGAATATGTAGGTCCAATGAGAGATATTGGTGCTGATTATAAGATAATTGATATAAGTAATAAGACAATTATGCCTGGTCTAATTGACACTCATTTACACTTTAGTGGCAATAGAACAGATAATGATACTGAGTGGGTAATTGATCCTGTAATACAAAAGACTATTGTGGCTGTGGCACAGGCCAGAGAAGCATTGGAGCATGGTCTCACATCTGTAGGTGAAATATCTCGTTCAGGGATACATATCCGCAATATGATTGAAGAGGGGGTTATACCTGGACCACGAGTAGTTGCTACAGGACTTGGATTTTGTAGGACATCGGGACATGGAGACTCCCATGAACTACCGCTACAATATAATAATATATCCCATCCTTGGGCTGATAGGGTTGATGGACCATGGGAGCTGAGAAAGGCCATTAGAAAAAGGATTCGAGAAAACCCCGATGCTATAAAGATTTGGTCTACAGGTGGAGGTATATGGAGACATGATGCCAAGGCCCATTCCCACTATTGTATGGAAGAAATTCAGGCAGTCGTTGATGAGTGTGATATGGTAGGACTACCTGTATGGTCCCATGCCGAGGGATATGAAGGGGTATTTAATTCATGCAAAGCAGGTGTATCTGCTATTATTCATGGACAAGAACTTAATGAAGAATGTCTAGATATAATGAAAGAAAAGGATATTACTTTTTGTCCCACACTCCAATTTTTTTATGAATGGTTTACTGTATATGAACCACCATATAGGCCAATCCATGATAAATATCCAGGTAATACAACTGCTGAAAAAGAACTCAATCGTATAATTGACAATTTGCAAAACGCAAAGAAAAAGGGTATTAGGATTACTGTAGGTTCAGACTCATTTTGTAGTAGTTTAACCCCTTATGGCAAATATGCTATCACAGAGATGTATGCCCTTAATAAATCTGGTTTCAACGAAATGGAGACCATAGTAGCTGCAACTAAGAATGGAGCTGAAATGCTTAAAATAGATGATATTACAGGGACATTAGAACAGGGCAAATTTGCTGATATTATTGTGTTAGCGGGTAATCCTTTGAAAGATATACATAATATTTCTAGTGATAAGATGGATATTATAATGAAGGAAGGTAAGTTTGTTAGGAATAGGTACTAACTTATTTTATGACTTTGTCATAAATATATGTTGCCAATAATATAGCCTCAAGTATAAAACTTGGGGTATTTTTATATAAAAACCTGAAGGACTTGACAAGTAATAAAAACAATGTAAAAGTTTATATAAATGGATTTTTAAATATGTATATAGGAAAGGGATTAATATGAATTTTTTAACTGGAGAAAATATTTCAAAGAGTTATGGAGAGAGACAATTATTTAAGGATATAAATTTGGGAATAAACGATGGAGATAAGATAGGGCTAATAGGTATAAATGGAACGGGAAAGAGTACCCTGCTAAAGATAATTGGAGGGATTGAATCTGGAGATACTGGTAAAATAATCAAAGGAAATACAGTGCATATTGAATATCTAGCTCAAAATCCAGACTATGATTATGAGGCCACTGTAATAGACCAGGTATTTAATGGAAATGCACCTATTATGAAGGTAATAAGAGATTATAGACAGGCAATTCAAAAGCCTGACAAAGAGAATGAAATGATAATAAAATTGTCGCAAAAGATGGATGAATTAAAGGGATGGGACATAGAAAGCGAGGCTAAAGCGGTACTTACCAGATTAGGAATATCAGATTTCGATGTAAAGATTAAGGAACTTTCAGGGGGACAGAGAAAGAAAATAGCATTGGCATCTGCCCTTATAAAGCCTTCTCAAATCCTTATATTAGATGAGCCCACTAACCATCTTGATGATGATATCATCAGTTGGTTAGAAGAATATTTGAAGACTAAAAAGGGAGCACTACTTATGGTTACCCATGATAGATATTTTTTAGACAGGGTTGCAAATAGGATAGTAGAATTGGATAATGGGATTCTTTATGAATATAAGGGAAATTACAGTGATTTTGTTGAAAAAAAGTTGGAAAGACAAAAGATAGAGGCATCTGTTGAAAGAAAGAGACAGAGATTATTCAAAAAAGAGTTGGAATGGATGAGAAAAGGTGCCAAAGCAAGGACTACTAAACAAAAAGCGAGAATAGATAGGTTTGAAAAGATTAATGAGGAATCCTCAAATATTTCCCAGGAAAACATTGAAATATCAGTAGCTGGAAGCCGACTTGGAAAAAAAGTAATTGAACTTAAAGATATATGTAAATCCTTTGGCAATAAAAAAATTATAGATAATTTTAGCTATATTTTGCTTAGAAACGACAGAGTAGGAATAGTAGGCCCCAATGGTAGTGGAAAGTCTACCCTTATAAATATAATAGCAAATAAAGTGTCTGCTGATAGTGGAATAGTGGAGATTGGAGAAACAGTAAGGTTAGGCCTTTACTCTCAAGAAACATACCATATGGATGATAACCTAAGGGTTATAGAATATATAAGGGAAGTGGCGGAGTATATAACTACATCTGATGGAGAAAAAATAAGTGCATCTCAAATGTTAGAGAATTTTCTATTTTTTGGAGAAGATCAATGGATATTTATAAGAAAACTTTCTGGTGGTGAAAAAAGAAGATTATATTTACTTAGGGTGCTGATGGGTTCTCCCAATGTACTTTTGTTGGACGAACCTACAAATGATCTTGATATTGAGACATTGAAGGTATTGGAAGATTATATTGACAATTTTAGAGGTGCTGTAATTGCTGTTTCCCATGATAGATATTTTTTAGATAGAATAGCAGATAAAATATTTTCATTTGAAGGTAATGGTAATATAGTCCAATACACTGGAAACTATACAGACTATAGAGACCATATGAAAGGGATAGAAGATAATAGAAAATCAACATCTATATCTAAACCAAAGGTCAATAAAAAAAAGTCAGAGAAGAAAGAAAAAAAGATATATAAATTGTCATATAAGGAACAGCAAGAATATGATCAAATAGATAAAATCATTGCTGATATTGAAGAAAAGATAGAGTGTTTAGAAGTAAAAATAGAAGAGGCAGCTACAGACTATATACTTTTGCAAGAACTCTTAGATGAAAAGGAAGGGTTAGAAGTAACACTGAATGAAAAAATGGAGAGATGGGTATATCTCAATGAATTAGTTGAAGAGATTGAAAAAAACAAGGCAGAAAAAAATAAATATGATATTTGACTTTGGAGATGAGGATGTTGATATTAGATAATTTACTTTTTAGTATAAATGCAGTAATGCCAATATTTATAATATTGATATTAGGATATTTTTTAAAAGAAAAGGGATTAATAGATCAGTATACTATAAAGAAAATGAATGCTGTTTTATTCAATGTGGCATTACCTATGTTTTTATTTAGAGATATTTCCCGTTCAAACTTCACAGATGTTTTTGACTTAAGATTACTGATTTTTGCAGTTGGTACAACCTGTTTATCCTTTGTATTAATCTGGGTAGTAGCAGAAATATTTATAAAGGATAAATCATCAATAGGTGCCTTCGTTCAAGGCTCATTTAGGAGTAATTATGCCCTTATAGGACTGGCCTTGGCATATAATGTTGGTGGTAGTGAAGCAGTAACTAAAGGGGCATTGCTTATGGCATTTGTAATACCTTGTTATAATGTATTATCAGTTATTGTACTGACCTTTAGATCTAAGGGAAATTCTGATGTAGGTATAAAGACTGCATTAATAAGTATAATAAAGAATCCTTTGATCATTTCCATAGTATTATCATTGCCCTTTTGCTTACTACAGATTGGTATACCTTCTATAGTCAATAAATCAATAGATTATATGGCAGGTATGGCTACACCATTAGCTATGTTGGCCATTGGAGGGACAATATATTTAGATGAGATTAAAAATAGAAGAATTAGACTGGCAGTTGTGGGTTCTGCAATAAAGCTTATAGTTCAACCTATTATATATATTCCTATAGCATTATTTTTAGGGATAAGGGGCAATGGACTTTTAGTTTTATATATAATGTATGGTTCTCCCACTGCAGTTAGTAGTTATGTAATGGCTAGCAATATGAATGGGGATGTAGAATTGGCATCGGATATCTTTATAATCACTACTCTTTTTTCTGTGATTACATTTACAATAGGAATATATACATTTAAAGTTTTGGGTTTTATACTGTAATTAATTCACACTATATGGGTATGTATATTCTAGTGGTTTTAATCTTAAACATTGATAATTTAAAATGGAGGTAGAAAAGATGAAGTTAGTTTCATGGAATGTAAATGGTCTTAGAGCCTGTGTTAGAAAGGGATTTTTGGAATACTTTAATGAAGTGGATGCGGATATATTTTGTGTTCAAGAGACGAAATTACAAGAAGGGCAGATAGAATTGGAACTGGATGGATATCATCAGTATTGGAACTATGCAGTTAAAAAAGGATACTCTGGAACTGCTGTATTTACAAAGAAAAAACCTTTATCTGTTACATATGGAGTGGGAGTGGAAGAACATGAGCAGGAAGGTAGAGTAATAACTTTAGAATTTGAAGAATTTTACTTAGTAAATGTATATACTCCCAATAGTCAGAGAGGATTGGCGAGACTGGATTATAGGATGGATTGGGAAGATGTATTTAGGGCATATTTAAAGGAATTAGATAGTAAGAAACCAGTAATATTATGTGGAGATTTAAATGTGGCACATAAAGAAATAGATTTAAAAAATCCTAAAAATAATAAAAAGAATGCAGGGTTTAGTGATGAAGAAAGGGAGAAGATGACAAAACTTTTATCATCAGGATTTATAGATACCTTTAGATATTTTTATCCTGAAAAAGAAGAAGTATATACATGGTGGTCATATATGAGAAAGGCCAGAGAACGGAATTCTGGATGGAGAATTGATTATTTTATAGTATCTGAAAGTTTAAAGGACAAGTTAATAGATGCAGAGATTCATTCAGAGGTTATGGGAAGCGATCATTGTCCAGTAGTATTAAAGGTTAACAGTTAGTAGTTATTAACTACTAACTGTTTTTTACTGTTTATAAAATTATAATTACTCAGCAGTTTGGACTTTTGGATTTTCCATATTTATATCTCCAGACTTTATGAGTGCATATTTAGTAACAGCAGGTCCAATTAGTTCATATACAATGGTTGCTCCAAGGATAATAGTTCTAACATTAGACCCTATTTGAGGAAAATCTAATTGTGCCGTCATAGACAATCCTATAGCAACACCAGCTTGAGGGATTAAAGTGAATCCCAAATATTTTTGTACTTTTTTAGGCATGTTTGATAGTTTACAGCCTAAATATGAACCGAGGACTTTGCCTGTTACTCGAGCGATTATATATCCTATACCTAATAGTCCCACATATTTAATCAGTCTTATATCTAGCTCTACACCTGCTAATGTAAAAAACATAATGTAGACAGGTGGAGTAAATGAGTCGGTAATGCTTATAACTTTCATATTATTAGGTGAAATATTACTTATTACAGCACCAACTGCCATACATAAAAGAAGGGTGGATATATTTAAGAAGTTTGCAATGCCTATAGATAAACAAATAGTGGCAATTACAATACTTAATAGCTCATTTTTCCCCTTTGCCTTTCGTGAAACTAATACTAATATAAATCCTATTATTATACCTAATATTAAAGCAGCTCCAATTTCCCAAATTGGAGTTAATAGTCCAGTTGTTAATGAAAAACCGTTGACATTGCTGGATACTTGTTTTGCTATAGATATTATTATGCCAAAAATCATAATGCCTATGGCATCGTCCATGGCTACCACAGGTAATAATGTATTAACAAGGCTCCCCTTTGCTTTATATTGTCTTATTACCATTATAGTTGCTGCTGGAGCTGTAGTTGCAGCAATAGATGATATAATTAGACTAAAGGGCAATGGTTGATTAAATATTACAAACATAGTAATAAAGACTATCAAAACAGCACCTAAAGATTCCAATAAGGTTATTAAAAACACGGACTTACCAAGCTTTTTCATATATTCTATGTTGAATTCACTCCCTATGCTATATGCAATAAATCCCAATGCCATTTCCGAGATTATTAATAGCTGAATAGAAATGTCTTTTGGGACTAAATTTAAAAAAGAAGGACCTATAATAATTCCTCCCAACAGATATCCAGTAACATAGGGCAAATTTAGTTTAGATATGATTCTAGCCATTATGATACCAGATATTAATACAATTGATACATAATATAAAGCATTCATTATCAGATTCTCCTTTTGCTTTTATATTTGTTTTAATATATACAATTACTTTAGCATACCACCTTCCACATGGTTAACAGGTATAGTAAATAAAATACCTACGCCTGGGTCATTTATATCTCCAACTTCCTTTTTTATGCAATTGATAGCAATATCAACCTGCTTATTTTCTAATACAACAAAAATAGTTTTATTAAAGGGACGACTCTCATTTAATATCATCCTTATAGAGCCAAAGGCAGGCAAATTATTTAGATCTGTATCATTTAATACTCTAGCCATACCTATACTGTCAATTATAGTTGCTCCTGTAATACCTTCATCAATAAAATTTTGTAGAATAGATTCCAAACAATTATGTTTATTAATCACACATACAAGGACCTGCATAAATCCACTCTCCTCCTATAAACTCAAAATATTATAATTTTTGTAAATGACTGGATTAGATACCATTATAACAAAGAAAAAATAAAAGTCAATTAAGCATAAATTTCAATTTTAAAAACGAACATTTTTAAAAAAATGTTGACAAATATTCGCTTGGTTGCTATTATGTTTATAAGAACAAAATATAAGAAATCTGATCACATGACTGGCGGAAGTGGAATTAACCACATGGAGTGTGATGCTAAATATATGCCGACCGCCTGGGCAATAAAGTCCAGGCGGTTATTTTTTGTCAATCCTGGACTGTAAAATCAAAAGTCGAGGAGGTTTTTTTGTGATGAAAAAGGCATGGAGAGGTTTCAAAGAGGGAGATTGGATTAAAAATATAGATGTGAGAGGTTTTATTCAAAAAAACTACACACCCTATGAGGGTGATGAAGGGTTTTTAGAAGGCTTGTCAGGAAAAAGCAGAGATTTATGGTCAAAATGTGAAGATTTGCTCAAGAAAGAGTTGAAAAAAGGTGTATTGGATATAGATACAGAAAATATCTCTGGTATTGATAGTTTTGCACCTGGATATATAGATAAAGATAACGAAGTTATATTAGGACTCCAGACAGATCAGCCTTTAAAAAGGATGATAAATCCCTTTGGAGGTATTCGAATGGTCAAGTCTGCACTTGAATCCTATGGATATGAATTGGATAAAGATAAGGATGATATATTTAATAAGTATAGAAAGACACATAATCAGGGTGTATTTGATGTATATACTGATGAAATGAAGAGAGCCAGAAGTGCAGGACTTCTTACAGGTCTTCCCGATGCATATGGAAGGGGTAGAATCATAGGAGATTATAGAAGGTTACCTTTATATGGTATAGATTATTTGATTGAAAAAAAGAAGGAAGATTTTGAGGACTTAAGTGGATTCATGAGTGAGGAACTTATAAGGCATAGAGAGGAAGTAAAGGAACAGATTAAGGCCCTTTATAAGATAAAAAAAATGGCAGCAGATTATGGCATAGATATATCTAAACCAGCAGAAAATGCAAGGGAAGCTGTACAATATTTATATTTTGGATATCTAGCAGGTATTAAGGAGAATAATGGTGCAGCCATGTCGTTGGGTAGGACTAGTACATTTATAGACATATATATAAGTAGAGATTTAGAATTAGGAACAATAACTGAGTTAGAGGCACAAGAGATAATAGATCAATTTGTTATAAAATTAAGGCTGGCAAGACATCTAAGGACCCCTGAATACAATGAATTGTTTGCAGGAGACCCCAATTGGATTACTGAAGTAATAGGGGGAATGGGTATAAATGGTAAGACATTGGTAACTAAGACATCTTTTAGATTTTTAAATACCCTAAACAATCTAGGTCCTGCACCTGAACCCAATATGACCATATTGTGGTCAGAGAAACTACCAGAAAGCTTTAAGAAATATTGTGCTAAGATGTCAATAATAAGTGATTCTATACAATATGAAAATGATGATATTATGAGACCTGTATATGGTGATGATTATGGTATAGCATGTTGTGTATCAGCTATGGGAATAGGTAAAGAAATGCAGTTTTTTGGGGCCAGATGTAATTTAGCTAAGTCGTTGCTATATGCTATAAATGGTGGAATAGATGAAAAGACTAATGTAGAAATAATAGAGGGTATAGATAAAATAGATGATGATATATTAGACTATGAAAAGGTAAAAAATAATTATTTTAAGGTGTTAGAGTATGTGGCAGAATTGTATGTAAACACCATGAATATAATCCATTATATGCATGATAAATATGCATATGAAGCGGGACAGATGGCATTACATGACACCGATGTAAAAAGGATAATGGCATTTGGAGTTGCAGGACTTTCTGTAGTAGCTGATTCACTAAGTGCTATAAAATATGGAGAAGTTAGACCCCATAAAAAAGACGACATAGCTGTGGGATTTGATATAAAAGGAGACTTTCCAAAGTATGGGAATGACGATGATCGTGTCGATGATATAGCTGTGGAGGTTTTAAAGAAATTCTCCAATGAGTTAAAAAAACATAATGCATATAGAGGTGCTAGACATACACTGTCTGTATTGACTATTACATCAAATGTAGTTTATGGAAAAAAGACAGGAGCAACACCTGATGGCAGGGATGCAGGAGAACCATTTGCTCCAGGTGCCAATCCTATGCATGGAAGGGATGAAAATGGGGCATTGGCATCTTTGAATTCTGTAGCCAAGATTCCCTATAGAGATGTATGCGAAGATGGAGTTTCCAATACATTTTCCATAGTTCCAGAGGCACTGGGTAATGATGATATGGCTAAAGTGAATAATCTAGTAGCTATATTAGATGGATATTTTGTCCAGGGTGCCCATCATTTAAATGTAAATGTATTAAATAAGGAAATTCTCGTGGATGCCATGGAGAATCCTGAAAAATATCCTACATTGACCATAAGGGTATCGGGATATGCAGTTAATTTCAATAGACTAACTAGAGAACAACAGCTAGAGGTAATAAAGAGAACATTCCATAAGGCGGTGTAATAGTCCGTAGTGGGTAGTTCGTAGCTTGTAGTCGGTAGTTAGTAGTTCGTAGTTGATGGAGGAAAGTTTAAGAATTTGTTATATTGTACCAATAATCCATATAATGGCGGTGAAAAATATGATAGGTAGAATACATTCTATAGAATCCATGGGATTAAATGATGGTCCAGGAGTAAGGTCAGTAATATTTTTTCAAGGATGTAGATTGAGATGTGCATATTGTCACAATCCTGATACATGGAGTATAAATGAAGGGAATGAAGTAACACCTGAAGAGTTGATAAATAAAATAGTACGATTTAAATCATATTTCAATACATCTGGGGGAGGAGTTACTTGTTCTGGTGGAGAACCATTACTTCAACCTGATTTTCTCATAGAGTTTTTTAAACTATGTAAGTCAAATAATATCCATACTGCTTTGGATACAGCAGGATTTGGTATGGGAAGATACGACGAGATATTGGAATATACTGACTTAGTATTGCTTGATATAAAACATGTAGACAATGAGGGCTATAAAGATATCTGTGGTGGAGCCTTTAAAGAGGTAAAGGATTTTATAAATGCCCTAAACAAATCTAATACCGATATATGGATTAGACATGTGGTGGTCCCAGGTATTACTGATGGAGAAAGACATATAGATAGATTGAACAAAGTAATATCTAAAGTAGATAATGTAAAAAAAGTGGAGCTCTTGCCTTATCATACTTTAGGGAAAAACAAATACGATTCTATGAATATACCATATAGATTAGAAGGCGTAAAACCTATGTGTAAAGAGAAAATAAAGATTCTTAATAAGAGACTAAAAGTTGTATAAATAAATGTAAAAATAAAGGGAATATATCTACTATAGAGATTATATTCCCTTTATTTTTACGTGTAATAGGGATTATATTTTCATTTACATATTTAGGGAAGGAGTAAATATGATGGATATAGACTTAACTAAAGGCAAAATTAATACCCATATCAAGAACATATCTATACCTGCTAGTATAGGAATGCTTTTCAATACCTTGTTTAATGTAGTGGATACTATTTTTGGAGGAAAAATAAGTACAAATGCATTGGCTGGTATGTCCTTGTCATTCCCTATATTTTTCATTGTTATTTCTTTGAGTTCTGGCATAGGAACTGGTTCAACAGCCCTTATATCTAATGCACTGGGAGAAAAGGATACTAATAAATATAATCATTATGGATATAATGGATTAGTTATAGGGATTTTTTTCTCTATAGTCATTACAATATTGGGGAAAATCATTTCTCCATACCTATTTACTATATTGAGTGAAGAAAAAACTACATATATTTATGGGATTGATTATATAAATATTATATTTTATGGTTCAATATTTTTTGTATTAAATGCCATATTGAATGCTATGTTGTCATCCCAAGGAGATACTAGATCTTATAGAAATTTTTTGATTATAGGATTTTTGTTGAACTTATTATTGGATCCACTTTTTATACTGGGATGGGTAGGATTACCAAGGTTAGGGACTATGGGTATAGCCTTAGCTACTGTTATAGTTCAATTTGTAGGTACTATATATCTTGCTTATAGGGTATATAAAAGTCAGATGTTTGATATAAAGGAGTTTCTAAATGCAAAGTTTTCTATTAAAGTATGTATAGAAATACTTAAACAAGGAATCCCTGCTAGCCTTAATATGATGACAATAGCTTTAGGAGTATTTGTAATTAACTATTTTGCAAGTAAATATGGTGGGGATGTATCAGTAGCTGCCTATGGAGCTGCTGTTAGGATAGAACAATTGGCATTATTGCCTGCATTGGGATTAAATACTGCAGCGTTGACTATATCGGGTCAGAATTATGGGGGCAAAGAATATGGTAGAATTATAGAGGTATATAAAAGGACTTTATTATATGGTGTTACAATTATGACCATTGGAATGGTAGTCATATATCCACTGGCAGATATACTAGTTTCAATTTTTACAGATGATTTACAATTAATAAATATTGGGACAGAGTATTTAAGGATAGAGTTTTGGGCATTTAATACATATGTATTACTTAATATATCTATATCAATATTGCAAGGAATGAAAAAGCCTTTTTGGGCTATATATGTAGGGCTTTATAGACAAATTTTAATGCCCATTATAGTATTCTATGCCTTTGGAACATTACTTGGAATGGGTATCTATGGTGTGTGGTGGGGAATAGTAGTCATAAATTGGTCAGCAGCAATTATTACTGTTTTGTATACATTGTATAAATTGATAGGACTTAAAAAGGAAATAAAATAAAAAAAGCAGGGAAAGGATAGTGTTTCCCTTTTCCTGCTGTGTATACAAATTATTTATCTTCTTCCATTATGATATAACCTAATGGATGAACTGCTTCTTCATCTTTTCTGACTTCAAAATGCAGATGTGGTCCAGTACTCATACCGCTCATTCCAATCTTGGCAATCTCTGTACCAGCAGTTATTTCTTGGTCTTCCTCTACAAGAAGCTCGGAACAATGACCATATAAAGAAACTAAACCATCTCCATGATCAATGATTACTGTTTTTCCATAGCCACCATTTAAATCAGCTAATATTACTTTACCATCGGCTGCTGCAACAATAGAGCCACCTTTTTTTCCAGGGATATCGATACCTGTATGCATCGATTCTTTCTTTAGAACAGGATGTATCTTTTTACCAAAGGTTGAAGAAATCTTAGTGTACTTAGGAGTTGGCCAAATCATATCTTGTTTGTCTATATTTTCTTCAGTGGCATTGTTGTTTTCCTCAAACTTGTCGGCAGCTGCATCGATATTGCCATTGGCAAAAAACACACCTGCTACTAATACAAATAACAATATGGTTACAAATGACATCTTATACGAACTTTTTTTAAATTTTTTTATCATGATAATTCTCCTTTTTAAGTATTTTTTTGTGTTAATGAACTCTGTAGTAATGATATTATTTAACTTAGGTCTATTTCTCTCCAATAGATGGATAAGACTCAATCCATAGCTTTCCTTTTCGTCTCCTTCGAGGGATGAAAGTGCCAATGCATCACAGGCAACTTCACAATCATTTTTCATTCTAAAGAGACCATACCAAATGACTGGATTAAACCAATATACTACTTTCAATATGTATATTAGCATATAAGTGAAGATATCTTTTCTTTTGAAATGTGCCAATTCATGGGATATGACATATTTTAATTCACTGACATCAATTTTTTCTTCTATATTTTCTGGCAATAGGATAGATGGTTTAAGGAGACCATATAGACATGGAGAATAGATAAATGGTGATTTATAAACATCTATATCTGCATCTATATTAAGTCTTTTTTTACTTTCTTTTAATATGTCGTTAATTTTATTTCCCACTTCTATTTTATTGTGGCTAATTACATAATTGAATTTAATATTGGATACTATCATATATATCATCAATGTCAATATACCTAGAATCCATATAGTAGGCATTATGTATTCAAAAGAAAAAATATTAATATTAGACTTTACTAAATCTGTAGATACATTAAAACTATGTTCATTAAATGTAGTATTAAACCAACTGATTATATCACCTTTTGTCAGTACAGTGTTGGAATTTAATACATCATGGTAAGGATTAAGTCTAGAAAAAACATTTAGAAATCTTAAATTAATATTAGGTAAAATCAATTTTATAATAAGTAAGAACCATAGAAAAAACTGATTTTTAGCACCTATTTTTTCGCCCAGTATACTTTTTATTAATAAAATGACCCCAACTAAGATACTGGCTTTTATTGATATTTCAATAATTGTATAAAATAGTTTTATATACATAATAAGAATTTCTCCTTAATCCTTTTTTTTGTCTAATATTTTTTTTAAGTCATCTATATCATTGTCAGAGAGTTCATACATATCTACAAAGTTAGCAATCATAGCCTTTAGACCACCTTTATAGAATTTTTTTATAAACCTATTACTTTTGATACGGATACATTCTTCTCTTTTTAAAGTTGGATAATAGTAATGGGCTTTTCCTTTTTTTTGATAATTTATTATATTTTTGTCTACAAGTCTTGATATAAGGGTTTTAATAGTAGTTGGTTTCCAATCACTATTTTGTTGGATTTTACTGATGATTTCCTTTGATGTTTGGGGGCTTTCTTTCCAAAGTACTTCCATAACATCCCATTCTGAATCGGATATCTTAAATGATTTTTCCATAGCACACCTCCTTTGCTTTTTATGACTACAATTGTAGTTTGTAATTATAGTCTACATTTGTAGTCACAAAAAGTCAAGGCTTTTTTGAAAAACATTAAATATAGTTGACTTATCAACTATATTTTTATAAAATAAATATGGTGATGAATATGGAAAATATATACGAAGAATTGGGTAGATGGATATCTATATTATATAGGCAATTTCAGATATATATAAATAATGAATTAAAGGATTTAGATATAAAATCAGGTGAATATATATATTTAATAAAGCTATATGAGGATCAAGAACTGACCCAAGAAGATTTGGCTAAAATATATTATATAGATAAGGCAGCAATAACAAGGAGTATAAAGGGACTTGAGGATAAAGGATATATAAAGAGAACAAGAAATGAAAGGGATAAGAGGTCTTATAGTATTAAAGTTACTGAAAAGGCCTTGAGGGTTAAAAAAAGAATATACAATGCACTTAAGGACTGGGATGATTTAATTGCTTCAGATGTAAAAGATGAAGACCTTAAATATATGTCTAATAAGTTAAAGGAGATGTCAATAAAGGCATTGAGTAGAGATCAATAAGGGGGATGATATTTTGAAGATAAATAAGAAGTATAGGGGAGTTGTATTTTCATGTCTTGCTGCTGTATTTATATCGGTACCCATTGCATTTTTTATGGTAATAATAAACTATGGATTTAGACCAGGATTCCTTATAGCATTTTTAAAATCTTCTTTGGTCGGCACAGCTATTTCTGTGCCGCTGGCAAATATATTTATTCCATTAGCAGAAAAGATAGTAAATAATATAGTAGAGGAGTAAATAAGGTTAGTAGCTGGTAGTTAGTAGTTGATGGTGGAAATTCTGTGGATTTCAGTATTTAAGAAACTAATTACTGGCTACTAATTTTTTATTGGTAATTATCAATTTTTTTAATATCAAAAAGGACATTATTAGACAGATAATTTCTGAAACTGTTGTGGAGAGCCAGATACCTTTAGCTCCCCAAATATGGGTCATAAAATATAGGGACCCAGTTATTATGACTAATCCCCGTCCCAGAGATATAATCGTAGCCCTCAAGGGCCTTTCAATTGATGCAAAGAATCCTGATATATTGACATTGAATCCTACAAATAAAAATGAAATAGAGAATACTCTAAAGACCTTTATAGAATAATAAAACAACTCTTTATTACTATTGTCTATAAATATAGATACTATTGATTCTGTAAATAGCATTACAAATGCAAAGGTGGCTAGAGATACTATAGTTATAGTTTTGAAACTCATCTTAAATAATTTCAATACCAATTTTTTATCGTCTTTACCGTAGTAATAGCTAGACAGCGGTTGCATGCCTTGAGTAATCCCTATCATTGTATTTAAAACTAATATATTTATATAGGATACTATACTATAGGCAATTACGCCATGTTCTCCTATATATGTGAGTATTGTGTGGTTAAATAGGAAAATAACAATACCTGATGATAACTCTGTAATGCAGTCAGGAAATCCTGTAAGTAGAATCCTTTTAAAAATAGAAAAATCGAATTTAAATTTTACAAAATTAAGTCTGGAATTTTTCTTTATAAAATGAACTATATAAAATATACTCCCTGCCAATTGAGATATGCCTGTGGCATATGCTGCTCCTGATATACCATATCCTAATCTTATAACAAATATATAGTCTAAAACTATATTCATGATAGCAGAGATGGATACCCCTATGATTGCAAAATGAGGGAAACCATCGGTTTTCACTATAACTTCTAAAGAATATGAGATAATAAAAAAACCATTGAATAAGACTATTATTTTCATATAATCCTTTATATAAGGAAAGGTAGCCTTTGTAGCACCTAAAAATAAAATCAACTTATCCAAATTCAAAATACTTATTATAAGTATACTTAAAGAAACTATAATTATAGTAACCATATGTTGAGTAAAAATCTTATTGGATTTATCAATATTATTTTTGCCTAAATATATGGCTATCAGGGTAGATGCTCCTGTAGATAATAATAAAGAAATGGCAAATATAAAACTGATAAATGGCATGGACATATTTATGGCAGCCAAAGCAGTTGGCCCTACTCCTCTACTTACAAATATACCATCAACTATTGTATATAATGAAAATATCCACATAGCTGATATAGATGGTAAAAGATATTTGATAAATTTTTTTCTAATATTTTTACTAGATTCTTTTTTTATTGTATTCATTTAGCAACACCTCTATAATAAGATTATAAACCTTAGTATTATACTAAGGTCAAGGATTATAGTTGGTAGTCGGTAGTATTTAGTAGAAATTCTATGAATTTCTTTTTATAATAATAAAAAAGCGTAAGGATTTTTACCATTAACTAAGAACTAAGAACTAAAACAGGAGGAATTTATGAAAGATTATTTCAAAATAGGAGAGATATCTAAGATATATGGGATAGGTAGGGATTCCTTAAGATATTATGAAAAGATAGGTATATTAAACCCTGATAGGGATACTAATGGATATAGGATGTATAGTATGCAGGATATATGGAAGCTTAATATAGTGAAAGACTTGAGGAGCTTAGATTTTCCTATGCACATTATAAAGGAATATTTAGACAATAGAAATCTATGTTCTACCAAAGGGCTATTAACTGAAGAAATAAAAATATTGGATAACAAGATAAAGGAATTGAACAATCTAAAAAACAATATTTATCAAAGATTAAAAAGGATTGAAATCACTATAAAAAGCAATAATTTTTATAATATTGAAATATTATTTTTCAAAGAACGAAGGGCATTTGAGCTAAATGGTGATATATCTAGAGATGAGGAGGTAGATTTCCTCATCAAAAAGCTTCAGAAAAAACATAAAGACAAATTCTATTTATTGGGAAATAATAGCATAGGGGCTAGAGTATCCATGGAAAAAATAAATGAGGGATTTTTCAATTATTTTGAATCGGTATTTGTGCTATTGGAAAATGCTACTATTGATTATGATATGGTGTTAGAAGAAGGTGATTACGTTACTTTATCGTATAAAGGGACATATGAACAGAGTCAGGAATATATACCTAAGATGATGGAGTTTATAGAGAAGAATAATTATGAAATCATAGGGAGTCCTATTGAAATATATAAGATAGATGTGCATGAGACAAGTGATGTAGAAGAGTTTATTACAGAGATACAAATACCTGTGGTAAAGTGTTAAATTTGTAGCTTATAGCAAAATATAATAATATTGACAATATTTATTGTAATGGTATAATCTAAGTTACAAGAGCGAATGTGATATAAAATTAAATATAAGATTTAGGTTTTTATATGAATGATATAGAATTAAAAGGGAATCAGGTGAAAATCCTGAACGGTCCGGCCACTGTAAATGGGGAGGATTTCTTCAATATGCCACTGGATAACACTGGGAAGGAGAAGAAAATCTTATGAACCATAAGTCAGGAGACCTGCCTAAATTGTGAGCACAACCTTCCGGTAGAGGTATAATACGATTTTTGTAAAAAAGTCTTAACTTTATCGAAGTTAAGACTTTTATTTATATAATTTTAAAATACAATATTGATAATAGAATAGTGAATATATTGTGTTTTGTGCATTAGTATTTATAAAATTGTGAGGGGGAAAACAAGTGAATAGACTAATTAAAATAAGTATTAGTACTTTATTGATAGTGATGATGTTATTGAGTATGGTTCCATTAGCATTGGCAACAAGCACAACTGAGCTTTCTGATGCTGTTACAGATACTGCAAAGTATATGTATAAGACAGTAAAGTCTCCACAAGTGGGTTCTATTGGCGGCGAATGGGCGGTATTGGGTCTTGCAAGAAGTGGATATGAAGTACCTGATGAATATTATCAAAAATACTATGAGACTGTAGAGGATTATGTAAGGGCCTGTAAAGGTGTTTTGCATGAGAAGAAGTATACAGAATATTCTAGGTTGATAGTTGCACTTACATCCATAGGTAAAGATCCTTCACATGTAGCAGGATACAACCTTTTAACACCCCTTGGAGATTATGAAAAAACCATCTGGCAAGGGATGAATGGTCCTATTTGGGCACTTATTGCCTTAGATAGTGGAAACTATCCTATGCCACAAAATCCAGACGCTAAAATACAAGCAACTAGAGATATGTATATTAATAGAATTTTAGAGTCTCAGCTATCCGATGGTGGATGGTCACTTTTTGGAGGAACAAAAGCAGAAACTCCAGGGCATAGTGTTTCTGATCCTGATATCACAGGTATGGCCCTTCAGGCATTGGCAAAATATCAAGATAGACCAGAGGTAAAAAAGGCTAGTGAAGAAGCACTTGCATGTATGTCTAAGATGCAAAATAGCAAAGGGGGCTTTTCCAGTTGGGGTACAGCTAATTCTGAAAGTTGTGTGCAGATGATTGTGGCTTTGTCCGAGTTAGGAATTCCTCTAGATGATGAGCGTTTTATAAAAAATGATAGAACAATGTTAGACAACCTAATGACTTTTTATATTAAAGGCAAAGGTTTTCTCCATACTCAAAGCGGAAGCGGTTCTAATCAAATGGCATCAGAACAAGGCTTTTATGGGCTTATTGCGGCTCAGAGAGCATTAAATGGTGAAAGTAGTCTTTATCGTATGGATGATGCGCTGAATATTGGAGAAAAAGATAGTAAGACCGTTAGCTTTGGACTTGTGGGTAAACATCCAGATGTAAATACTCCAAAGGTAATAAAGACGGGAAAAACCTTTAGTGATATACAGGCACATGATGATCAGCCTGCCATTGAAGCCCTTGCATCAAGGGGAATTATCAATGGAAAGTCTAATGATAGATTTGATCCCAATGGGGAGATGACAAGGGGAGAGTTTGCCACCATTGTAGTTAAGGCCCTGGGACTTGTTCCGAAAGCAAATAATAATTTTGCTGATATAAAAGGTAGTGATTGGTATTCAGACTTTGTAGGCACAGCAAATACCTATGGCATTGTTTCTGGTAAAGGGGATGGTACTTTCGATCCAAATAGTACAATTACCCGTGAAGAAGCAGCAACAATGGTTGCAAAAGCAGCAAAACTTTGTGGGATGAATACAGAGTATAATACTATGTCAACAAGAGATGTCCTTGCTCAGTTTCCAGACTATATAAAATCCAGTGATTGGGCAATGAGTTCCCTTGCTTTTTGTTATGATAAAGAAATTCTAGATCCATCTGATATGAAGATATTACCTAAAGAATCCATAAAACGTTGTGAGATTGCACAGATGCTGTTTAATATGCTAGGTAGTTCTAAACTCCTTTAAGGAGGTAATTCAAATGAAATTAAGTAAAAATAAAATTATTGTTGGCATTGTAATATTAGCTGTACTTGCAATAACCTTTTGGTGGGGAGGAAATGCACCGGGATTACAGGGGTGGAATATTGAGGGTTTAAAAACTCGCCCTGGTGGTATTGATGATAAGCTGACTGCAGAAGAAAAGATGGAACTTGCTAAGGAGTTGGCGGGGGAGTCCTCGCCGGGAGTGGAAAAAGGTGATGAAGATTACTCTTCAGTCAAGGGAATGCAAATTGATCAAAGTACAGGAAAGGATAAATACCTTACAGATCCCGTACCTGAAGGAAAGCCTGTACCCATAGAACCCCAAAATGTGGAAATTACCGACAATGAACTTACATGCACCTTGTCAGTACGGTGTGACACAATTTTAGATAATATAGATTGGCTTGACCCAGAAAAGATTGAACTTGTACCAGAGGATGGAGTAATCTTTAAAAAACAGACAGTTACCTTTTATGAGGGGGAAAGTGTGTTCAATTTACTCCTTCGTGAAATGAAGCAAAATCAAATCCACATGGAGTTTGTGAATACTCCCATGTATAATAGTGCCTATATTGAAGGCATAAATAACCTTTATGAGTTTGATTGTGGCGAGCTATCCGGTTGGATGTATAAAGTAAATGGATGGTTTCCTAACTATGGTTGTAGCCGTTATCAATTAAAAGAAGGGGATGTTGTGGAATGGGTATATACCTGTAATTTAGGTATAGATGTAGATGGCTATTCTGCACTGGGAGATGACTAATGAATAGTGCCTTTGCAGGATACCATCCAACTATAAACTTTCTATACTTTACTTTGGTATTCTTGTGTTCCATGTTTTTTATGCATCCCGTTAGCCTTTTTATTTCCTTTGTTTGCGCATTTTCTTATTCTGTGGTACTTCGGAGAAAAAGAGCAGTAAAGTTTAATATATTATATTTATTACCTATGATGCTTATGGCTGCACTTATAAATCCTGCTTTTAACCATGAGGGTGCTACCATACTTGCATATTTAGATAGTGGGAATCCCCTTACATTGGAATCCATTACCTACGGCATCGCAGCGGCAGTAATGCTTGCTTCTGTGGTATCGTGGTTTTCCTGTTACAATGTAATTATGACCTCGGATAAGTTTATATATTTATTTGGCAGTGTAATTCCTGCGTTGTCCCTTATTTTATCTATGGCCCTTCGCTTTGTCCCGAAATTTAAGGCTCACATTAAGATTGTTTCTAATGCACAAAAATGTGTGGGACGAGATGTATCAAACGGAAGTATTTTACAAAGGGCAAAGAATGGTATTAAAATTTTATCTATTATGATTACGTGGGCGTTGGAAAATGCCATTGAAACAGCGGATTCTATGAAGACTCGTGGTTATGGACTTTCTGGCCGTACAGCTTTTTCTATCTATCGCTTTGATAGGAGAGATAAAAAAGCCCTTTTAGTAATAGGAGGTACAGGAGCATATGTACTTTTAGGTGCTTTTTTTGGAGGGATGTATTTCCGCTATTTTCCCAGTATGAAAAGCGTATCTCTTACTCCCTTTTCCACAAGTGTATTTGCAGCCTATTTCATATTAAGTATTTCACCTATAGTTATAGAAAGATGGGAGGATAGAAAATGGAAGGAATTACAGTCAAAGATTTAACTTTTACCTACCCTAAACAAAGAAATGCTGCACTTAAAAGTATTTTTCTTTCAGTAAATCAGGGAGAATTTGTAACATTGTGTGGGAAGTCAGGTTGTGGGAAATCTACTTTGCTTCGACATTTTCGTTCTACCCTTATGCCCCATGGCAAAAGAGAGGGAGCAGTTTACTTTGGCAATAAACAGATAGATCAATTAAGCCAGAGAGAACAAACAGAAAAAATTGGCTTTGTTCATCAATCTCCTGATAATCAGATAGTAACAGATAAGGTATGGCATGAACTTGCCTTTGGTCTTGAGAGTCTTGGCTATAGTACCTCTGAAATTAGAGGTAGGGTATCGGAAATGGCATCATTTTTTGGGATACAGACTTGGTTTCACAAAAAGGTAACGGAACTTTCAGGGGGACAAAAACAATTACTCAATCTAGCTTCTATTATGGCGATGCAACCCTCTGTGCTGGTTTTAGATGAGCCTACCAGTCAACTTGATCCTATTGCAGCAACAGATTTTTTAGAAACTATAAAGAAGATAAATCGTGAGTTAGGCACTACTATTATTCTTGTAGAACATCGTTTAGAAGATGCAATGCCCCTCTCTGATCGTGTTATTGTTATGGATAATGGGGATATTATTGTGGATGATACCCCAAGTATGGTGGGAGAAAAGCTAAAAGAATTTAACCATGATATGTTTGTGGCCATGCCTACACCTATGCGTATCTATGGAAAAGTAGACAATGATTTAACTTGTCCCATTACTGTCCGTGATGGACGGCACTGGATTACTGAATTTGCAAAGAATAGACCTCTTAATAAAGATGCTATTCCAAAGGATTGTAAGACTGATTTATCTAACCCTATAATTGAAATGGACGAAGTTTGGTTTCGATATGAAAGGGAGTTGCCAGATGTAGTCAAGGGTCTGTCTATTACTATTAATAAAGGGGAATTGTTTGCCATAGTAGGGGGGAATGGCACGGGAAAAACTACAAGTCTGTCCATTATGAGTGGAATACTTAAGCCCTATCGTGGAACTGTAAATATAAATGGAAATTTGGGTGCCCTTCCACAGAATCCCCAGGCATTGTTTGTAAAGAAAACTGTAGAACTTGATTTATACGAGATGTTTTCTGGAAGAAAAATTCCTAGAGATGAACAAGAAAGACGTATTATGGCAGTATCAGAACTTTGTGAGCTTACAGATTTACTTCATATGCATCCCTATGATTTGTCGGGAGGAGAACAGCAGAGGGCAGCCCTTGCAAAGGTATTGTTAATGACCCCGAAAATTCTTCTATTGGACGAACCTACTAAGGGACTTGATGGACATTTCAAAGAAAAACTAGGGGATATATTAAGAAGACTACAAAAAGATGGTGTTACCATTATTATGGTGTCTCATGATATTGAGTTTTGTGCAAGTTATGCTACCCGTTGTGCCATGTTTTTTGATGGAAACATTACAAGTATTGGTACACCAAGAACATTTTTTGGAGGTAAGAACTTCTATACTACTGCTACAAATCGGATGGCAAGAACGGTGTTACCAGAGGCAATTATTCCTGAAGATGTTATTCTCGCTTGTGGCGGTAAGATACAATCTAAAAAACATTTATCAAAAGAATATGATGAAGATGGCTTGTTTTCTGAGACAAATATAAAAAAAATAGACAATAATGATAAAGTAAGTCCAAAGAGTTCTTATAGCTCACATTTTTGCTTTACACCTGTACGTATTTCTATATCTGTTTTATGTCTTTTGGCATTTATTTTAACTACTGTGTTTTTGTGGGGAAAATATACGGATTGGAGAGATTATATTGTACAGCTTATCCTTGTATTGGAACTTGCAGTAGGTCTTGCTGTTATTATGCCAGGGAAAGATTTAGATATGCCTGATTTCTCAGTACAGGTACCCAAGGAAAAACGGATATTGTCTAAAAGAACCATTGTGGCCATGGCTACGGTACTTCTTGCTGCACCTTTGACCATATATATTGGTGTGTATTTTTTAGGAGATAAAAAATACTATTTTATAAGTCTATTGATAATATTAGAAACTATCTTGCCTTTTGCCTTTATATTTGAGAGTAGAAAACCCCAGGCAAGGGAGCTTGTCATCATAGCTGTGCTTTGTGCTATTGGTGTGGCTGGGAGAGCTGCTTTTTTTATGCTTCCTCAATTTAAACCTGTGGTGGCTGTGGTGATTATATCGGGGGTATGTTTTGGTGGTGAAACTGGCTTTTTGGTAGGTGCCGTTACTGCATTTACCTCAAATATGCTCTTTGGACAAGGTACATGGACCCCATGGCAGATGTTTGCTTTTGGTATTACAGGTTTTATTGCAGGTATATTGTTTCGAAAGGGATTCCTTAGGAAAAAACGAAGTTCTCTTTGCATTTTTGGTGCACTGACTACATTTTTTATATGTGGATTTGTTTTGGATACGGGGGCAGCACTAATGTGGCAAGCGAATCCTACATTAGAAAGTATGATTACCTATTATTTGATGGGCATCCCCTTTAATATAATTCATGCTGCGGCTACAACTTTTTTCCTTTGGTTTGGTGCAGAACCTATGATTGAAAAACTTGATCGCATTAAAATTAAGTATGGGCTTGTGGAAATTTAATAAATATAGTTTTAAGGAAAAAATTTAGAATCCATAGGATTTCCACCATCAACTACTAACTACGGACTATGAATTATTAATTTTATCTTAGAGTATAATTTTAGTAGGCAAAAAGGACAAAAAATAAAAAAGATGCCTTAAGGCATCTTTCATATACATGCATCATCCAATATAATAGTATCTGCGAAGAAAACTAGAAAGTTAGGTGATTACATGTATAAGATAAGTTTAAAGGAAATGGATATAAATTTCAAGGATTTAGAGAAAAGGATTTATGAATTTGTTTGCCGTCAGGCATGTGAAATAATCACAGAGCTACTTAATCAACTAGATGATGAGCTAATGAAAGAAAGAGATAAGAAGATATATAGAAATAAAGGTTTCAAGAAAACATGTATCAAGACAGTAATGGGTGAGAT
>NZ_JHVL01000038.1 GCF_000620125.1 Clostridiisalibacter paucivorans DSM 22131
AGTTAGTGGTTATTATTTAGTAGTTAGTGGTTGGTGATAGAAATCTTGCAGATTTCATCATTGGACTGGGAACTATTAACTAATACCTACTAACTTTTTTTACTTTTATTGCTCTATTTGATTGGTTAAATATTTATTTAAATATTATTTTTGTTTTAAAAGGATTTTGAGTATTTATAGTGAATTATTATATAGGGTAGGTGTTATGCATGGAAAATAAGGGTATTATACGAAAGATATTGATGTTAGTTTTGTTACTCACTACTTTATTTATAGTATTTTTAGGGAAACCTTTTAAAAATAAGATTTTAGGATTTTTAGATGGAGATATATCCATAAAGGCTGTGAATAAGATAGATGCATCAAATGTTCAAGATATAGATTTTATAAGTGATATATTGATTATAAAAGGCAATGAAGATATAAAAGCCTATGATATAGATGGGGCTATGGTTTGGAGTAAAGACAGAGGTGGAAATAAGAATTACTACATAGGAAATGATGCAATATATGAAAGTGAAAACAAAGGAAATTATGTAAAGGCGTATAATAATAAGGGAAAAGAAATTTGGAATATTAGCAAGTTAGATCCTATAGATAAAACAATTGAAAGCAATGGGGGAATTTTTGCTATAACAAAAACAGATAATGGGTTTGATAAACTGATACTGATAGATAAAGACGGAAATTTAATATCAAATTGTGTTTTTGAAAATGAAAGCATTATAGGCGCATATTATAATGAAGATAGCTTCTGTGCTACAACTTTGAATATAGAAAATGAAGAATTAAAAAGTACAATGTATCATTATGATTTAAATGGCAAGCTTTTATGGGAAGTGACATTCAAAAATCAAATAATTGCTAAAGTAAGTTTTCTATCAGATAGAGATACATTAATATTATCGGATGAAAAGATAATGAGGTATAATAAGGACAAATTACTTTGGAGTAAGGAATTTGAAGGAATATTAAAGGATGCTGAGATTGCAGATGGGATTTATTTATTATTTAATAATTCTAAAGACTTTGTGGAATCTATAGATTTTAATGGTAAGACTCAGTATAAAAATAGTTTAAACATTGAAGGGGATAGTATATTTAGTTCCAATAGAGATATATTTATTATAGGAGACAAGATATTAGTAGGATATGATAACAATAAAGGTTCCAATGAATATATAATGAATGATAAAATAGAAGACTTTGCTTATAATGATAGATATGTGGCATTGCTATCATCAGGAACTATTAGTATCATAAGTATAAAATAAAGAGAGGGTTATATTGTATAACGGGGTGGAGTATATATGGATTTAACGGTAATAGATATTATAATAGTTGGAATTGTAACTATAAATGGGATAATGGGAGCAATGCATGGGTTAATATTGTCGGTATTTAATTTTTTAGGTATAATATTTTCTTTATATCTAACAAAATTATATTATCCTATTGTTTCTAAATATATATATAAAAATCCACCTATGTATGGTCCTATAAAAGAATTCGTAGACAAAAGATTGGTAAGCATAACTCCAGAAATAGGAAATGGACAAGGGCTAGATGCAGTAGTTGAAATATTAAAAATTCCTAGGATTACAGGACTGGAGACCCAAGCCAATGAGTTTATAGGAGCAGGTGGGGAAGTTATTTCTAATACTATAACTAATTTTATAATAAATATGATAAGTATAATTATAGTATTTATAACTATAAAGTTTTTAATATATTTACTTATGAAGGCTTTAGATACAATTGCTAAGTTGCCAGTATTAAAACAGTTTAATAAAGTGACAGGTTTTTTATTTGGTATAGTTAAAGGTATAATAGTTGTCTATATAATATTTGCTATTCTTACACCTATTGTCTCTATTTTTCCAGAACAAGATATGGCAAATTTAATCTATAGATCTAATCTTGGATATTTTTTCTACGATAATAATATTATAATAAAATTTTTAGAGGTAAACGGATTTATAGGTTAATATACAATTCTTTTTACTTATTTATATGTAAAGCTGATACTATTGATTCTAATCTATTTTTTACAGTAGGGTATGAAATAGACAATTCTCTTTCCATTTCTTTTATACTTCCTTTGTTTTTAAGAAATATTTTAATAAAATTTTTTTGTTCTTTACTCAATTTACAGAAGTCACATAATTCAAATTCACCTTCTATTGAAGTATTGCAACTAGAACAATAGAGTTTAGTGATTTTCATATTTTCACCACAAAAAGGACATTTTCCTAAAGATTCTTTAGACATAAGGGCACCTCCTAAATCTACAGTTTGTATTTTTTTTAACATGAACTTTATAATTATAGAATATTAGTATATACTAGAAAAGTCAATTGTTATTTTTAAAAATAATATATTGTTATAAAAAGTATGACAATTATTTATTATTTTTTGTCATAATAAATAGCATAATTATAGAGATTATAAATAGATATATTTAATGTGCTTAGTAGATGATATAATTTTATATATAGAACAAAGATTTTACAATATAGGAGGAGTATTTTTATGAAAAAAGAGGTAGATGCGCGAAATCAAGATTGTCCTAAGCCAGTTATAATGACTAAGAAGGCATTAGATTCTATAGATTATGGCATTATAACTACTTTAGTAGATAATGAAGTCGCAAAAGAAAATGTATCAAAGCTTGCAAGGAGTTCAAATTTTGAATATACAGTAGACAAGACAAATGAAGGAGATTTTCTTGTAAGTATAACTAAAGGCGAAGTAGGTGATGAGGAAAAAGTTTGTATACCTGATACATTCAAAGACATTACAGTAGCCATATCTTCAGATAAAATGGGGAAAGGAAATGATGAATTAGGCAGTATCCTTATAAAGGGATTTATTTATACATTAACTGAAGCTGTACCATATCCAGCTACTATTTTGTTTTACAATAGCGGTGTAAAATTAACAACTGAAGGTTCTGAAGTATTACAGGATCTTAAGAAATTAGAAGCTCAAGGTGTCGAAATACTATCTTGCGGAACGTGCCTAGACTTTTTTAATATAAAAGACAAATTAAAGGTTGGAGAAATTTCAAATATGTATACAATTGTTGAAAAACTAAAAAATACTTCAAATACTATAAATATATAAAATTGATTCTATATAGCGACTGAAAAGCGGTCGCTTATTTTAGATATCAAATTAAAGATAAAGGAATTATTGATTAATTATTATAAGAAAGATAAATAGAATATAGGAAGAGTGGTTATATGACAGTAGAAATTTATGGTATAATAACATTTGAATCTACACATCATGCAATAAGAGGAGAAAATATAATAAAAAAATTAATTAATAATATTAGAACTATACCTACTCCCAGGGAAATTACTACTAGTTGTGGATTATCTATAAAATTTGATATTTCTGATAAAAATGCTATAATTGAAACAATAAAAAAATCTAATCTTGCTATAAAAGGAATATATAAAATAACTAAAAAGGGTCATGAAAAGAAGATAGATATAATATATAGTAATAATGGTGGTGACTAACGATGGAAAAATTAGACGAATATATAAGTGTCTGGTTAAGTGGAGATAATTCACAACTTTCTATACTTGAAAAGGGCATAAAGATAGTAATTATATTAATATTAATTAGAGTAGGTATTAAAGTATGTCATGTTATTATTGATAAATTTTTTGATCAACAAAAATCATTGAAATATAGAATGGAAGATAGAAAGGCAAAAACTTTATCAGCGATATTAAAAAGTGTAGTAAAGTATGTAATATATTTTATAGGTATTATCCCCATACTTGAAATATTTGGGATACAAACTACGTCTATATTGGCTACAGCAGGTATAGGTGGTTTGGCTATAGGTTTTGGTGCACAAAACTTAGTTAGAGATGTAATTACGGGTTTCTTTATACTTTTTGAAGATCAATTTTCTGTTGGAGATTACATTAATACCAGCGATTTTGAAGGTATAGTTGAAGAACTTGGGATTAGGGTTACTAAGATTAGAGATTTTAATGGAGATTTACATATAATACCCAATGGGAAAATAGAAATAGTTACAAATAGGTCTAAGGGTAGTGTAAGAGCCTGGGTAGATGTGGGGATAGCATATGAAGAGGATATAGATAATGCAATAAATGTTTTAAATAAGTTAATGGAAGAAATAAAGGAAACAAATAAGAATATAGTTGAAGGGCCAACAGTTCTGGGAGTTTCTAACCTTGGATCATCGGATGTTGTTTTATCCATAGTTGCTCAGACAAAGTCCATGGAGAAGTGGTCAGTAGAGAGAGAGATAAGAAAGAAGATTAAGGATACTTTTGACAGAGAGGGAATAGAGATACCTTATCCTAGAAGAGTGGTAATAGATAAAGATAGTTAAAATGTAAAATAAAAATATTTATATAAATCCTTGGAGGTGAATATAATGCCTTTGAAAATCGAAGTGGGAGATGTGGTTCAATTAAAAAAGAAGCATCCATGTGGAGAGGATAGATGGGAGATAATGCGTACTGGTATAGATTTTAGAATTAAATGTTTAGGCTGTCAAAGGCAGGTGTGGTTGCCTAGGAGAAAATTGGAGAAAAGAATTAAAAAGATAATAGAAAAGGAATAATAGTGTAAAAATATTCCAAAAACATGGACAGGAATAATACCATATAGTAAAATAGTTATATAAGGTATGATATTAATTTATTAAAATAAATTAATATAAAATTTTTTGGGGGTGTATATTTATATGGGTTTAAATTATGCAAAGAGAATGGATAATATTAAGGCATCTGAAATTCGTGAGCTTCTCAAGCTCACTCAACAGCCAGAGATTATATCTTTTGCTGGAGGACTGCCTGCACCAGAGTTATTTCCAGTTAAGCAAATGGCTGAAGTTTCCAAACAAGTATTGGAAGAAGTAGGAAGTAGCGCACTTCAATATGGTCCCACAGAGGGATATGGTCCTTTTAGAGAACAAATAGTTAAAAGAATGAAAAAAGGACAGATTGAAACTAGCAAAGAAAATATACTTGTAACTAGTGGTTCTCAACAGGGATTAGACTTAACAGGTATGATATTTTTAAATCCAGGTGATGTAGTATTATGTGAAAGCCCTAGCTATTTGGGTGCTTTAAATGCATTTAAGGCCTATCAACCTAAATTTAAAGAGGTTTCCACCGATGATGATGGAATGGTTATGGAAGATTTAGAAAAAATCCTTGAAGAAACAGAAAATGTTAAATTTGTATATGTAATACCTGATTTCCAAAATCCATCAGGAAGAACTTGGTCTATAGAAAGAAGAAAAAAATTAGTTGAATTAGCAAACAAATATAACATAGCTATAATAGAAGATAATCCATACGGAGAATTAAGATTTGAAGGGGAGATACCTCCAGCAGTTAAACACTATGATACTGAGGGTAGAGTAGCATACTTAGGTACATTTTCTAAGACTTTTGCACCAGGAATGAGATTGGGTTGGATTTGTGCAGAAGGAGAGTTTTTACAGAAATATATCTTTGTAAAACAAGGTACGGATTTACAAACAAGCACAGTTTCACAAATGCAATTAGCTAAATATTTAGAAAAATATGATTTGGATGAACATATTGAAAAAATAAAGGTTGTATATAAGAAGAGAAGAGATTTAATGTTAAATACTATGAAATCAGAATTTCCAGAAGGGGTTAAATTTACTTATCCAGAGGGAGGATTATTTACTTGGGTAATTCTTCCTGAACATATAAATGCCAAAGATTTAGCTAAATTGGCTATTGAGAAAAAGGTTGCTTTTGTACCAGGAGGTTCGTTCTTCCCCAATGGAGGAAATGAAAATACTTTAAGATTAAATTATTCTAATATGGACGAAGAAAGAATAGTTTTAGGAATCAAGAGATTAGCTGAGTGTATAAAAGAAATGCTTTAATATTTAAAGGACAGTAAATTTACTGTCCTTTAAA
This sequence comes from Clostridiisalibacter paucivorans DSM 22131, assembly GCF_000620125.1. Classification (NCBI taxonomy): domain Bacteria; kingdom Bacillati; phylum Bacillota; class Tissierellia; order Tissierellales; family Thermohalobacteraceae; genus Clostridiisalibacter; species Clostridiisalibacter paucivorans. The sequence goes on from NZ_JHVL01000038.1 coordinate 5,958, forward strand.
TATATATATATATATTAATTGTTTTATAGAAAATACCCTTGTAATAAAATTTAACTAGTGATATAATCTTAGAATGTGATAATGTCCTTGCTCCGGAAGGAGCCGTTAGTCCAAAAGGAGGTGAAATGTATGAATAAATATGAAGGTGTTTTTATTTTTGAGCCAAATATGGAAGAAGAGTCTAGAAATGAACTCTTTGAAAAAGTCAAAGGAATAATTGAAGAAAATGGTTCAATTACAGATATTGATGAGTGGGGAAATAGAAAGCTTGCTTATGAAATAAAAGATTTTACAGAAGGATACTATATAGTTATTAAGTTTGAAACAGCTGTAGATGCTATCAATGAAATTGGTAGAATTTGTAAGATTTCTGAAAAAGTTATCAGGCACATGATCGTTAATGATGATGAATAAATTATTAAGGAAGGTGCTTTCGTGAATACTGTAATTTTAATTGGAAGATTAACTGCCGATCCAGAGTTACGTTTTTTACCTGGAAATGGTACCGCAGTAGCTAATTTTAGTGTTGCTGTAGATAAAGATTTATCTAAAGATAAAAAGCAGGAGTTTGAGCAACAAGGAAAACCTACTGCTGACTTTCCTAGAATAGTGGTTTGGGGAAGGCAAGCTGAGAATTGTGCCAATTACTTAGCCAAAGGAAGAATGGTTGGAGTACAAGGAAGATTACAGACAAGAACATATGATAATGCTCAAGGACAAAGGGTTTATGTTACTGAAGTTGTAGCAGAAAGAGTACAATTCCTAGAGTGGGGAGATAATAAGAATAATAATACTAATAATACTGGTACAGATGATTTCGGGATATCAAGTGGATTTCAACCGGTAGATGATGATGACATACCATTCTAAAAAGGAGGGAAAAGAATGGCTAGAAGAAATTTTAGAAGAAGAAAAAAAGTATGTAATTTTTGTGTAGATAAAGTAAATCACATTGATTATAAAGATATAAATAAATTAAAGAAATATGTAACTGAAAGAGGAAAAATTCTTCCTAGAAGAATAACAGGAAACTGTGCAAAACATCAAAGACAATTAACTAGAGCTGTAAAAAGAGCAAGAAACATAGCGTTATTGCCATATACAGCAGAGTAAAAAGGCGGCCACATAGATGGCCGTTTTTTATTTAGGTTTAATGGATTTTTGCTTGGCTTGTTTGACATAATCTTTTCCAGTGTATAGAATCTTATTAAGACTTTAAGTTTTCTATGTATATTAGACATATAGTTCTTTGATATAATATAATAGGGAGGGATTATTATGAATTTAAATATAGATATAACTAAAAATATTAAGGTTATAGAATGGCTAAAAAGTGAATTGCTTACTACAATAGCATCATTATTTGAATTGTTGGTCAATGGAGCAAAGAGTAGTCAAGATGCTATATTGGATGTGCTAGCTAATATTATTTTTGTTACATATTTATTGGGTAAAAGATTGGGAATTTCTTATGAAAAAATAAATTTGCATATTGAAAACAAAATAAAGCTGGGAATAATTGAAAATCATAAGATAGAGAAATGGTATGGTGATCTAAGTGAACTTTCAAATCATTTTAATAGAAATAATAGATAGAGGTGAATATATTTGAACTTAAAGGATAAAACTACGAAATTTACTGAAATAGCAATAATTACTAGCATAATGACTATTTTTATATTTTTAGGTTTATATGCTATACCAATTATATTTATACTTTACCCAGTACCTTTTATAGTATTGGCTGTTAGACATGGAATAAAATATAGTATTATGTCAATACTAGTGTCTTGTGCTTTAGCATCTATATTAATAGAATTTTTTGTAGGCGTATTTATATTTATAATATTTGGAGCTATATCAGTTGTATTGGGATATATGATTAATGAAAAGTATAAATCATATCAAATTATAGGTGGTGGGACTTTAATATCTTTGGTTACAGTTGCATTACTTTTATATGTAATGGGAATTTTCACAGGAATAAATTTAGTAGATCCAATAAAAGATTTTTTCAATGAGGCATTACAATTTCAGAAACAAATATTGGGAACTATGGATTTTACACAATATGAGATAAATGAAATACTAGATATGTTAAAACAAGGCTATAATTATACTATGCTTGCAATGCCTACTATAATAATTATAAGCTCAGTTTTTTTGGTGTATATAAACTACTATATTTCAGTAGTGATTTTAAATAGATTAGGAAATAAAGTTGATTATATACCTAAATTTAAACATTTCAAGTTACCAGGAAATGTACTTATGGGTATTTTAGTAATATTTCTTGGAACTACTATAATAAGAGTATTAAAGTTATTTTATTATGATACTATATTTTTAAATGTAATTACTGTATTGTCTTTTATATTTCTTATACAAGGGCTAGCAGTGGTAATGTTTTTTTTAGATAGAAAAAAGATAAATAAGTTTATAAAGGCAATTTTATTTGTACTAATTTTATTATCGGGGCCATTGAATATAATAATATCTTTTATAGGAGTAGCCGATATATTATTCAATTTTAGAAAAATAAAAAGATAACAAAGGTCTTTATTGTTTCTATCTATGCTTTTTTGGGAGGATATAACGATGATTAGTAATAAGTTCTTTAAGTTTTTAAATGTAGATACTAAGATATATCTTTGGATAATAGGAATATTGATAGGAATTATTTCTATATATGAACCAAAGATAGGAGCTTTTGGGGTAATATTACTTATATATTTAATATATTACCACTGGAAGAATATACATCTAAGAAAGGTTGAATGGCAAAAATATATAGAAGGATTAACGGCAGAATTTGATTCTGCTACGAAACATGCCATATTAAATTTACCTATACCATTAGCAATGATAGAAGTAGATGGAACTATAAATTGGTATAATCCTAAATTTTCAGAGATAATAGAAAAAGAGGATATATTAGAAAAAAATATAAGTGAGATTATACCTAATTTTAATGTGGATGATATAATAGAAAAAGATAAAGAGATGTTTATTGAGGCTACTTTGAAGGATAGACAATATAAGGTTTTATATAATGTAGTAAAACTTAAAAATAGGTCCGACAGGGACTATATAATAATGCTCTATTGGATAGATATAACAGCTTTTTCTACGCTTAAAACTAAATATAATAGTGAAAAAGATAATGTATGTCTTATACAGATAGATAACTATGAAGATGCAATAAAAACTATGGATGAAACAGAGAGACCAATTATACTGGCAGAGATAGACAAAAGAATAAACACTTTATCTTCTAGAATAAATGGTTTAATTATAAAATATGAAAGTGATAAATATATTATAATATTTGAAAACAAATATTTAGATATGCTAGAAAATAAGAAATTTAATATATTAGACGATATAAGAGAGATAAATTTAGGAAATGATATTCCCGTAACATTAAGTATAGGAGTAGGTGTAAACGGGAAAAATCCTAGTCAATTATATGAATTTGCTAAAGGGGCAATAGAAATAGCTTTAGGTAGAGGTGGAGACCAGGCAGTAGTTAAAAAAATTGATAAATTAAGTTTTTATGGTGGGAAAAGTAAGGCTGTAGAGAAGAGAACTAAAGTTAAAGCTAGAGTTATATCCCATGCGTTAAGACAACTTATAGATCAATCTGAAAAAATATTTATAATGGGACATAAAATAGGAGATATGGATAGCTTTGGTGCATCTGTAGGCATATTGAGGGCAGTAAAAAATAGAAATAAAACAGGATATATAGTATTGGATGGAATAAACCCCTCTATAAAAAGTATATTTGAAAAAATAAAAAATGAACATCCCGAGTATTTAAAAAATATAATTTCTCCAGAAGAAGCAGTATCATTAGCTACCAAAGATTCTCTATGTGTGGTGGTAGACATACATAGACCAAACTATACTGAAGCCCCTGAATTATTGGATATAATAGAGAAAAAAGTACTTATTGATCATCATAGAAGGGGAGCAGCATTTATAAAGGATCCAGTGCTTATTTATTTAGAACCTTATGCTTCATCTACATGTGAATTAGTTACTGAGATATTATATTATATGGCAGATAAGTCTAGTATAGAAAAATTTGAAGCTGAGGCTCTTTTAGCAGGAATAACTGTAGATACTAAAAGTTTCACATTTAAGACAGGAGTAAGGACCTTTGAAGCAGCTTCATTCTTGAGGAGATCTGGGGCAGATACCACTGCTGTAAGGCAATTATTTCAAGATGACTTAAATACATTTATATTAAAAGCTAATGTAGTAAAAAATGCAAAAATAATAGATAAAAGGATTGCTATTTCAACTATGGATACGGAAACAGATGATGCAATACTTATAGCTGCTCAGTCTGCAGATGATTTGCTTAATATAAGTGGAATAACTGCATCCTTTGTATTGACTATGTATGATGGTATAGTCCATATAAGTGGCAGATCTTTGGGGGATATAAATGTACAAGTTATAATGGAAAAATTAGGTGGTGGTGGACATCTAACTGTAGCAGGAGCTCAGCTAAAAGATATAGAAATCTGTAAGGCAGTAGAAATGGTTGAAGAAGTCATAAAAGAATATTTAGAGGAAGGTGATGATTAGAATGAAGGTTATTTTAATAAAAGATGTAAAAGGACTTGGAAAAAAAGGAGATGTAGTAAAGGCTAAAGATGGATATGCAAGAAATTATTTATTGCCCAAAGGTTTAGCTAAAGAGGCTACAGATGGAAACATAAAAGTTCTAAAGGAACAAAAAACTGCTAAAAAGATAAAAGAACAGGAACAGTTAAAAAAGGCTAAGGAATTATCTAAAAAGATTTCTGAAAAAGAAGTTAAAATAAAGAGTAAAGCAGGAGAAAATGGAAAGCTGTTTGGGTCCATAACTACAAAGGACATAGCAGATGCATTGAAGAAGCAACATAAAATAAAAATAGATAAAAGAAAGATTGTACTAGATAATAATATAAAGACTTTAGGGGTTACTATAGTAGAGGTAAAGGTATATCCTCAAGTGAGTGCTAAGCTAAAAGTACATGTTATGGAGCAATAATTAAAAGTATTTAGATATGGAGGTAACAATAATGGAAGGGAATCTGGACATAGGCAAGGTTCCACCCCAAAGTTTAGAGGCGGAGCAATCGGTTTTAGGTTCTATGATTTTAGACAGAGAGGCAATAGTTACTGCATCGGAAATATTAGATGCTGATGATTTTTATAGTGAAGCCCATAGGGAGATATATAGCTGTATATTGTCTTTATATAATAAAAATGAACCAGTGGACTTGATTACATTATCTGAAGAGTTGAAAAAAAGAGACACCTTGGAATCTGTTGGTGGAACTATATATTTAGCTAATCTTTCTGATAGTGTATATACTACTGCTAATATAAAACAATATTCTGAAATAGTGGAAGAGAAATCTATATTGAGAAGGCTTATCAAGGCGTCTAATGAGATAATTTCAGAGGGTTATAGTGATAGTAAGGATATAAATCTAGTAATTGATTTTGCAGAGAAAAAAATATTTGATATAACTCAAAAAAAGAGCCACGATGGATTTGCTCCTATAAAAACTGTCTTATTAGATAGTTTTAATAGAATAGAAGAATTATATGAAAGCGAAGGTGGATATACAGGACTTCCAACTGGTTTTATAGATTTAGATAATAAAACATCAGGATTACAACAATCAGACTTGATATTAGTGGCTGCTAGACCCTCTATGGGTAAGACAGCATTTGCATTAAATATAGCACAGAATACTGCGTTGAAGCAGGGAGCATCTGTTGGGATATTTAGTTTAGAGATGTCTAAAGAACAGTTGGTACATCGTATGCTTAGTGCAGAATCTCATGTGGAAATTCAAAAGATAAGAAATGGAGACTTATCTGAAGATGAATGGCCAAAATTGATAAGGTCTATGGGTCCCCTTTCACAAGCCAACATATTTATAGATGATACTCCAGGAATAACTTTAAATGAGATGAGGGCTAAATGTAGAAGATTAAAGATAGAACATGGTCTAGATTTAGTACTTATAGATTATTTGCAGCTTATGAATTCTGATAGCAGAGGAGAAAATAGGCAACAAGAGATATCTTCTATATCTAGAGGTCTAAAAGGACTTGCTAGAGAAATGGACTGTCCTGTGATGGCACTGTCTCAGTTGTCTAGGGCACCAGAACTTAGGGCTGACCATAGACCAATAATGTCAGATTTAAGAGAATCGGGAGCAATAGAACAGGATGCCGATGTGGTACTTATGTTGTATAGAGATGAATATTATCATCCAGACAGTGATAAAAAGAATATAGGAGAGGTAATAATAACTAAACAAAGAAACGGACCTACAGGGACAGTAGAATTAGTATGGATGGGGCAGTTTACTAAATTCTTAAGTATAGAAAGATTTAGGGAGTAATGATTATGTTTAAGTTTTTTGGGTATTAAATATAAGGATTGAGAATATTATAGCAGATATATTTGTTAGGTTTATAACAAATTGACTTGTTGATATATAATTTTGTAGAAGGAGGATAAATATGGACAATAAAAAAGTACTTGATATTAATGAAACTGTAAAGTGGATAGGTATTTTAGATCCAAGTTTAGTAACCTTTGATGTAGTGATGGAGACAAAATATGGAACAACATATAATTCTTATTTTATTGATGCCGATAAAAAGGCTATAATAGAAACTTCAAAGGAAAAATATAAAACAGAATATCTTGAAAAAGTTAAAACGGTAGTAAATCCTGAAGAGATTGATTATATAATTCTTAACCATACTGAGCCAGACCATTCAGGAAATTTAAGACATCTTCTAAGATTGGCTCCAAATGCTAAAGTTGTAGGGTCGAAGTCTGCAATTAATTTTTTAAAGCATATAGTAGATATTGACTTTGAATCTATAATAGTTAAGGATGGAGATACACTGGATTTAGGAAATAAAACATTGAAATTTATATCAGCTCCGTTTTTACATTGGCCTGATTCAATGTATACTTATCTAGAAGAAGATAAGACATTGTTTAGTTGTGATTCATTTGGATGTCATTTTTGCGATGAAAGGATGTTTGATGATTTAGTAGATAATTTTGATGATGCGTTTAAATATTATTTTGATGTAATACTTAAACCCTTTAGCAAATATATGCTACAAGCTATAGATAAAATAGAGGGATTAGATATAGATGTTATTTGTCCAGGACATGGACCTATACTCAGAAGCAATTGGAAGAAGTATGTAGAATGGTCAAAGGAATTATCCCAACCAAATAAAATAGAGAAAAAGCATAGGGTATTTATCCCTTATGTATCGGCATATGGAAATACTGGCAAGATGGCAGAAAAAATAGCAGAGGGCATAAAAGAGTATGAAGATGTAGAGGTAGAGGTATCAGATATAGAAATGATGGATATATTTGATTTAGAAGAGAAGGTAGAAAAGAGTACGGCTTTAATTGTGGGTTCACCTACTATAAACCAAAATATATTATTACCTATTTATAAGTTATTTGCCATACTTAACCCTATAACCAACAGAGGCAAACTTTCAGCTGCATTTGGTTCTTATGGTTGGAGTGGAGAAGGAGTAGAGATAATAGAGAACAATTTAAAAAATCATAAATTAAAAGTTCCTATGAAGGGATTAAAGGTAACATTTGTTCCCTATGAGGATACTTTTGAAAAGTGTAAAGAATTTGGCAGGGAATTTGGCAAGAAACTTATGGAAAAATAGATTATATTTCTTGTGAAAAAAGTTAGTAGATGTTAGTTAGTAGATATTAGTTAGTGGTTAGTAGTTTAATGATGAAATCCATAAGATTTCATCCATCGACTACTAGCTGTTAATTACGAACTACTAACTTTTTTTATAGTAAAATTAAATTTAATAATTAATTTTGTAGTATAGACCAAGAAATAAACATATTATATACTTATAATATAATTTATTTTTGGAGGCATTTTATGGTTGTCGCAATGGGAAAAAACATATATGTGGATAATTTAAAAATTGAAGATGTATATGGTATGACTATGTGGGGAAAACATTTTGATCCGTTGTTTTATGATTATAATTTTCCTTCACTTGATCAAAGACAGGCAAAGGAATGGTTTAAGCTTAAGACCAAAAAAAGTAACAAAGAGAGCTTTGGTATATATAATAAAAAAAATGATATAGTGGGATTTTTAACCATAAGAGATATAAAAAAAATAAGAAAGCATAGTACATTAGGTATAGTATTGGACCCCAATTGCTTAAATAGAGGTTATGGCACTGAAGCTATAAGATTGTTTCTAGACTATTATTTTGAAGTGTTGAAAATGAATAGTATGGATTTGCAAGTTGCAAAATTTAACAAACGGGCTATAAGATGTTATGAAAAATGTGGGTTTAGAAAGATAGGTCAGTATATTGATAAATATGAAAATCAAAAATTAGATGTATTTAGTAATAAATTAGAAAATATAAGGGAATCCTTTATAAGAAAAGATGGAATATTGTATTGTATATACTATGAAATGGAAATATCCACACAGAATAAGGGAACATTTGTGCATAACATTGTGGATATGTTGATAAGTTTCATAAAACCTTTAAAATTAAAGACTAAACTGTGGATAACTTTCAAATTACATCAATAGAAAAGCGAATGTTATTATATTTTTGTATAGTAACATTCGCTTTTTTATTGACACGAATCTTGATGTTTGATACTATTAGTATTGTTCAAAATGAAAATTAAAACTAATTTTAAAATAAAAAGTAAAGGAGATGTCTCTATGTCTACTCTTGTGGTTTTAGGGGCTCAATGGGGCGACGAAGGTAAAGGAAAAATAACAGACTATTTAGCAGAAGAGGCGGATTTAGTAGTAAGATATCAAGGTGGTGACAATGCAGGTCACACTGTTGAAGTAGGAGATAATAAGTATAAATTACATTTAATTCCTTCAGGTATATTTTATAAAGATAAATTGTCTATTATAGGAAATGGAGTTGTGGTAAATCCTAAAGCTCTTTTAGAAGAAATTAAATACTTAAACGAATTAGGTGTATCTACAGATAATTTAAGGATTAGTGATAGAGCCCATATGATTCTTCCATATCATATAAGGATAGATCAATTGGAAGAAAAAAAGAGAGGAAAAGATAAAATAGGGACTACTACTAAAGGCATAGGTCCTTGTTATAAAGATAAAGTTGAAAGAATAGGTATTAGACTATGTGATTTGTTTTATGAAGAAGAATTTGAAGAAAGATTAAGGCGAAATATAAGACTCAAAAATGAAATAATACAAAAGGTTTATCAAGAAGAAGTGTTAAATGAAGAAGAAATTATAAAAGAATATATATCTTATGGAAGACAAATAAAAAAATATATTGTTGATACATCGGTTCTTATAAACGAGAGCATAGAACAAGGGAAAAAAGTGTTATTTGAAGGTGCACAAGGTACACTTTTAGATATTGATTTTGGAACATATCCTTATCTTACTTCATCACATCCTATTTCAGGTGGTGTACCTGTAGGTACAGGGATTAGTCCATTTCAATTAAAAGGAGCATTAGGAGTAGTTAAGGCATATACTACAAGGGTAGGAGAAGGTCCTTTTCCTACAGAACTATTGGATGAAACAGGAGATTTGATTAGAGAAAAGGGATTTGAGTTCGGTACTACTACTGGTAGACCCAGAAGATGTGGATGGCTAGATGGAGTTATGCTAAAATATGCTTCAAGGCTAAATGGATTGACTTCTTTAGCTATTACTAAATTGGATACTTTAGCTGGATTTGACAAACTAAAGATATGTACTGGATATGAATTGAATGGAGAAATAATAAGAGATTTTCCTGCTAGTTTAACAACATTAGGCAAATGCAGCCCCGTATATGAAGAACTAGATGGCTGGTCAGAAGAAGAGATATTGGGAGTTACTTCTTTTGATCAATTACCAGAAAATGCAAAGAAATATATACAGAGGATAGAAGAATTAAGTGGAGTAAACGTGGATATTGTTTCTATAGGTCCTAAAAGATCGGAAACGATGATTAGGAGAGATATATTATAAGATGTCTTTTATAGGCATCTTTTTTTATTTATAAAATTATAATTTGTAATTATTCATAATTATTAGAAAAAATAGGGGACAATTAAGTTTTTGTAATAATGGGGATATATATTTGACAAAAAGTGGGTTTTTATGAAAAAATCTATATACGTGAAAGTATACAAAGGTATATTTTCACAAAATTTATTAAATTTAAAAAATGTGTAAAGGAGGAAGATGAAATGGCCGATTCAAAATCAAGTAAGGTCAATGCAGAGCAGGAGTTTGTACCGTATATACCTGCAGACAAGATTATGCCAGAGTTTACTATAACTTCTATAATTATTGGTATACTCATGGCTGTAGTTTTTGGTGCTGCTAATGCTTATTTAGGATTGAGGGTAGGTATGACCATAAGTGCTTCAATACCAGCCGCAGTAATTTCAATGGGAATTATAAGAGGATTATTAAAAAAAGAATCTATTCTTGAAAATAATATCGTTCAAACTATTGGTTCAGCTGGAGAATCTCTAGCAGCAGGAGCTATATTTACTTTACCAGCTTTATTTATATGGTCTAAAGAATTAGGATTTGCAGAACCAAGCTATATGAGAATTATGGCTGTAGCATTAATTGGAGGAATATTGGGAGTATTATTTATGGTACCTTTGAGAAAAGCGTTGATAGTAAATGAACACGGAGTACTGCCATATCCTGAAGGAACAGCTTGTGCTGAAGTTCTTTTAGCAGGGGAAGTAGGAGGTTCCAAGGCAGCAACTGTGTTTAAAGGACTAGGAATAGGGGCATTATATAAATTTATATCAGATGGTGTTAAATTATTTCCCAGCAGTATAGAATGGAATATTAAAGGCTATAAAGGTGCAGTTATCGGTGGAGATATATTGCCAGCCTTACTAGGTGTAGGATTTATAATTGGACCTCAGATATCGGCATATATGCTAGGAGGGGCTGTACTAGGCTGGATTGTTATAATACCATTAATGACTCATTTAGGTACATTTGTAACAGAGGCTATATATCCAGCATCAATACCTTTAAGTCAGATGGGTCCCAGTAAGATATGGGATAGTTATCTTAGATATATAGGTGCTGGAGCTGTAGCGTTTGGAGGTATAATAAGTCTTATAAAATCTCTACCTCTTATAGTTAAAACTTTTGCAGCTGCCATGGGAGGATTGAAGGCAGGTTTTGAAGGTGGAGAAAATATAAGAACAGACCAAGACATGTCTATGACATTTGTTTTATTGGGAGTATTGGTATTGGTATTAATAATGATGTTTACTCCTCTTATTCCAGTGGGATTAATGGGAGCAATACTTATAGCTATATTTGGATTTTTCTTTGCTACTGTTTCATCGAGACTAGTAGGTCTTGTAGGTAGTTCATCAAACCCTGTATCAGGTATGACTATTGCCACATTATTGTTTACATCTATAATATTTAAGGCTATAGGGTTCGATGGTTCTGAAGGAATGATAGGAGCACTGTCTGTGGGAGGAGTTATTTGTATAGTTGCAGCAATGGCTGGAGATACTTCTCAGGATTTGAAGACAGGATTTTTGGTAGGTGCTACGCCTAGAAAGCAACAATACGGAGAACTTATAGGTGCTGTAATTTCTGGACTAGTAATAGGTGGGGTTTTAGTATTATTAAATAGTGCATGGGGATTTGGATCATCAGAATTACCAGCTCCTCAAGCTAATCTTATGAAATTAGTTATAGAAGGAGTTATGGGAGGTAATCTTCCATGGGTACTAGTATTTACTGGAGTCGGCATTGGTCTTGTAGTGGAACTTTTAGGCATCCCTGTATTGCCATTTGCTGTAGGTCTATATCTTCCTATACATTTGAGTACTCCTATAATGGTTGGAGGTATATTAAGAGGAATATTGGATAAATCCAAAGAAAAAGGACAGGAGATTAAGCATAAGATAGATGGAGGCATTCTATATTCATCTGGATTAATTGCAGGCGAAGGCTTAATAGGTGTACTTCTAGCTATATTAGCTATAATACCAACAGGAACAAAATTTGTTGAAGGCAAAGAGGTAATAATATCTCTTGGAGATAGAATAGCAGTAGGCAACGGTGCATTGGGCAAATATGGAGCACTGTTGGTGTTCATACTACTGGTATTGACATTGGTTAAGAGTTCATTTGGAGCAAAGGCCGAAAATAAATAACATTGACATTATGATATAATAATTTAAGGAGAATAATTAATTATTCTCCTTAAATTTTATATATATAAAATGAGGAGTTTGATTATGGGAAAGGGAAAAGGAAAAAATTTTTTAGAATTTATACCGATAAAAAAGGAAGGCATGCAGTGGGATAAAAGAGATGATGGAAATGTTCAATTAATAATTTTGAGGGACTCTTTACTTGATAAGATAGTCAGAAAGTTTTTTAAAACACCAGAGAAAACAATAATAGATTTGGATGAATTAGGTAGCTTTGTATGGGAGAATATCGATGGAGAAAAAAATGTACATGAAATAACAATAAATATAGAAAATGAGTTTGGAGAAAAAGCAGAACCTGTAAGGGATAGATTAATAACATATATAAAGATATTAAAGAATAATAATTTTATTGATTTAAAGGAGTAATAAAGATATATGTTTAAATATATTATTGGAATTATATTTTTTGCATTGGCTACAATGATCTTATATTCATGGGGATATGTAAAAGAACAAAGGATGCCCGTAGTACTAATGAATAAACTGAACAAAAAGGCTGAAGAAAAAATTATAAAAGCGCTAAAAAATAAAGGAGGGATGACTAAAAAAGAGATTGTACAGATATTGTCAGGCATAAAGGTCTCGGAATTTGGTACTAGGAAGAGCTTAGTTGTGAAAGATTCAAAAGCATTGACTAAAAATGTATTAAAAAAGTTAATAGATGATGGCATTATTAAAGTAGATTATACTGAAAGACCAAATAAATATGTTTTTTTAGAAAAAGAATAGGAGGGATTTTATGAATTTAAATACTTATGTTGACAATTATAAAGAAGATATAATATGTAAAACCCAAGAATTGATAAAGATAAAGAGTGTTGAAGAAGAACCTAAAAAAGGTATGCCCTTTGGAGAGGGACCATATAGGGCATTAGAGTATGTATTAGAGTTGTCTGAAACACTGGGATTAAAAACTTTAAATGTAGATGGATATGCTGGACATACTGGATATGGGCAAGGCAATGAGACAGTAGGTGTATTGGTGCATTTAGATGTTGTGCCAGAAGGTGAAGGCTGGACATATCCACCCTATGGGGGAGAAATTCATGATGGCAAAATATATGGTAGAGGGATAGTAGATGATAAAGGACCTGCAATTGCAGCTATATACGCATTGAAGGCATTGAAAGATTCAGGAGTTTCTTTATCTAAAAAAATTAGAATAATCTTTGGTACCAATGAAGAAACTGGTTGGGGAGGTATAAAATATTACATAGATAAAATAGGAGTTCCTGATATGGCATTTACTCCAGATGCTGAATATCCAGTAATACATGGAGAAAAGGGCATATTAATATTTGATATAGTGAAGAAATTGGAAAATGAATCTAATGGAGATATAATTATAGAAGACATTATAGGAGGCAATGCCCCTAATATGGTGCCTGATGCTGCTAAGGCTAAAATAAAGGTATCAGAATATGGAAAGAAAGAAGTAGTGGAAAAGTTTAATACTTTTGTTGAAAAGACTGGTCATCAAATGGAGTTAACAGAAGATGAAATAGGGCAATCAGTAACTATATTAAGTAAGGGAGTATCAGCCCATGGCAGTATGCCTCAATTAGGAAAGAACGCCATATCCATATTATTAAGTTTTCTTGGACAGTTAAATAAAATAAATGGAGATTGGGCTAATTTTATTAAAGACTATAATGAAAAGATAGGAATGGAGTATTATGGCCAATCTATAGGGTGTGGATTTGAGGATGATATATCAGGAAAGCTAGTGTTCAATGTAGGAAAAATAAATGCAGCAAAGGATAGTGTTAAGATATCAGTGAATATAAGATATCCAATAGAGATTGATTCAAAGGATGTATATGATGGTATAAAAAAATCATTAGAAGATAGCAATATAAAATTAGTAGAAAAAAGTCATCAATCTCCTATATATATACCTAAAGATGATATTTTAGTTCAAAAACTTATGAAAGTATATAGAGAGATAACAGGGGATGAAGAAAGTGATGCTATAACTATAGGTGGTGGCACATATGCTAGAGCTATGGACAATGCAGTTGCCTTTGGACCAGCATTTCCAGGGAATGAAGATGTAGCTCATCAAAAGGATGAATATATGTCTATAGATGATTTAATAAAGAATGCACAGATATATACAAAGGCATTATATGAGCTTAGCAAATAAATTTTAAAAAAATAGATTTTTTTAGACAAAATTCTTGACAATAGGTTGTTTATACTGTAATATATATAAATGTGAGCAATAAGTGACCCATTAGCTCAGTTGGCAGAGCACCTGACTTTTAATCAGGGTGTCCGGCGTTCGAGTCGCCGATGGGTCACCATTTTTTTCGGCCCTATGGTCAAGCGGTTAAGACACCGCCCTTTCACGGCGGTAACCCGGGTTCGAGTCCCGGTAGGGTCACCATTATGGGCGCGTAGCTCAGCTGGGAGAGCACCTGCCTTACAAGCAGGGGGTCACAGGTTCGAGCCCTGTCGCGCCCACCATAATAAGGTAATAGTAAGTAGTTAGATTAAAATAAAAAAAATTGGCCTGGTAGTTCAGTTGGTTAGAATGCCAGCCTGTCACGCTGGAGGTCGAGGGTTCGAGTCCCTTCCAGGTCGCCAAAGTTATACTTAGTAGTATATGGTTCGTAGTTAGTAATCCTTAGATGAAAACCTACGGATTTTCTTAATTCTTTTATCAATAGGACAAGTTTAGTAGAAAAGTTCGTAGTTCGTAGCAAGTAGCCCATAGAAGAAATCCTATAGATTTCTATATTATTTACTAAGAACTAAGAACTAAGAGCTAAGAACTGAGAACTAAGAACTAAATAATCATGCTGGTGTAGCTCAATTGGTATAAGCAGAGAACCCAAATCTTCATTATGATTTGGTGTGAATCGCTTAGTACGGTACAATGAAGAGTTGACGAAAAGTAATTAAATAGTACAAAGTAAATAATCATGCTGGGTGTAGCTCAATTGGTAGAGCAACTGACTTGTAATCAGTAGGTTGGGGGTTCAAGTCCTCTCACCAGCTCCAAAAAAAGGTCGGAGACGCGAAAGGCTCTCTGGTCTTTTTTTATTTAAAAAAAGATATAGACTAAATGTCCATATCTTTATTTTCCCATCTTAAATCTTTTCCATAGAATCTTAATGCCCTGAAATTATTAAATATTCTAGAAAAAATCCTATCGGTATATATTTCTGCCATCTCTTTTGGAGATAAATTTGTAGATATAACAGTTTTTTTATTGTCTATAAGTCTTGAATTGACTATATTGAATATTTCACTATTTGTAAATGATGTAGGATTCTCTGTTCCTAGATCGTCAATAATCAATAGATCTGAATCAAATAATAGATTATACTCTGTGTCGTCACTTTTACTATTAATGTTATTTTCAAATTTATGACTTCGAATAATATCCATCATTTTAAAAGCAGTTTGATATATTACTATTTTTCCCCTATCCAGAAGCCCCTTTGCTATACAGTTACACATAAATGTCTTTCCCAATCCAGTTGTACCATAAAAAAATAAATTTTCAGTGTGTTTATCATCAAATTGAAATACAAATTCTTCTGATATACTTAGGATTTGTAACATATTTTCCCTTGGACTTATATCTTCTCCTTCGAAGGGATTTTCAGAGAATAGATTTATATCAAAGGTTTTAAAGTTTTCCCTTTCTAAGACTCTAGATATATTAGACATTTTGTATGCACGATTTATTAATTCCTGTTTAAAACAACTACATTTATTGCCATTTTTCAAAAAACCAGTATCTTGACATTTATCACATGAGTATTTAATATCTAGGTATTCCATGGGTATATTATTTTCTGTTAACAGTATTGCCTTTTCTTTTTTTAGTTCTTCCATAATATTTTTTATCTCATATACCTTTTCTTCATACGAATCAGGATTGTTCAATATGGTCTTAGATATCAAAAGTCCAGTTCTAGAGATAGTGTCATCAATTTCTTTTATTCTTGGAATTTTTTTATAGATTTTTGTTTGCTTAATTTTTTGTTCATGAATCGCCTTGTCTCGTTTTTTTTCATAATCTTTAAGTATTACATTTATAATTTCCTTTTTCATAATTAATCCCCTGCCTTTTTAAACTTCCATCTTACCATATCTTCTAACTCTTTAGCAGAATATTTAGAAGTTCGTTGTTCAAAGTTATGAAATTTAGTTTTAATTGTATTACGTGAGTTAAATTTCTTTGTATTGGAATTTTTTGTAGTAGTATTTTGCGTTATAATATTTCTGTTTTCAACATCCTCTAAGGTCTTAATACCTTCTTTGTACCAATTTTCTAATATGCCATCTACATATTTTAAATTGGGTTCTCTGATTTTAATAGTTTCATCACAGGCCCTTAATATCATATCTAGACTGAAATTCCAATCATTAAACCATTTATCAATTATTTTTTTCTGAGAATTAGTTAGACCTTTAAGACCAATAGAGTTTAGTATTTTATTGTACTTTAAATAATCAATATCTTTATTGGCAAAATATTGTTCCATGGCCTCTATTGTAGTGATGCCCTCATCAAACCAATTTTTTATTATGCCTTGAATATAGAATATATTTCTTTTATTTTTCTTTTCATTTGCATATTTATAGGCACCTATAATTACGTCAGGACTCATATTGTAGTTAATAGTCCATTCAATAATTTTTTTACATTCATTTGGATCTAAAGGTCTTCTAATTATATATGTTATTTCTTCAAACATTTTATTATATGATGAAGAGGACTTAGCTTCGATTAAATCCTCTGAAGAACAAGTATATCCGCTGTTAGAATTGACCACAGAATTTTCATTATTCATAGAAGGTTTTATAACATTGTTTATATATAATTGCTTTAAATTTACGAATTCTACAGAATAATTATATTTATCTTTATTGTTATTTATATTTTTCTTTATAATCTTTTTATCTTCCCAAAAGTCCCATGCATTAAGTACATCTATTAGAGGAATATCTAGTTGTTTAGCTATGGTTTCATTGGTTACTTTATCTTTTAATTCCACATCATTGGCATATCTATATCCTAAAAGATATACTTTAACATATGTACCATCAGCCATCGGCATAAAATCATTTATAAATATATTTTCTATGGAAGTATCACCCAAATCTATATCTGTTATTTCCATATTAAAAGCCATAAAATCACCCTCTGTATAACGTATTTAAAATTATTATATCATAAAACATTATAAATATGATGTAATCGCTCAATAGGTTGAAAGATAATAAAAAATAAAAAAAGCTAAATTCTTTGAGAATCTAACTTGATTATGTAGAAATTTGAACATAAATATTATAAAATAGTCACATTTGGAATAAAATATAAAAAGACTGTTGTAAGATTGATTAAATATGATATAATGTAAAAGTAGTTTTATATTACAGTCTGATTACAATATTATTACCCGAATATTACTGACATTAAACGGGAAAACAAAAAATAAATCTCTTAATTACACATAAGTGTGAATTAAAACACAAGAGAGGAGTTAAAGGATGGACAATGTAAGTTTGCATTTTGAAAACAAATTTATTAATAAGATAATAACTAGACTTAAAGATAAAAATATTAGAAAACAATTGATAATTACTTTGATATTAGGAATAGTTTTAGGTGCTTCGGCCAAGACAATATATAAATATGAGGTAAGTACTAGAGCCTTTAGGGTAGCATTGGGAGATAAAGAGATAGGAATTGTTAGAACTAAAGGAGAGGTTGAAGAATTAGTAAATTCTATGGAAGAACGGCTTACCAAAGACTATAATTTGGACATAGTGTTGGGCGAAGATATTGTATATGAACCAATACATGCCAGTGATGAAGAAGTAATGTCTCAGTACATATTAGAAAATAAATTAAAATCTCAGCTCAAGTTTGAAGTGTGGGGATACTCGTTACAAGTGAATGGAAAAGATATAGGTACAGTAAAATCTAAAGATATGGCTAATGAGATATTAAATAAGATAAAGGAACCTTACATAGAGTTAGTGAAGAAAAAGAATGGAAAAGTAGAAGAGGTTAAGATAGTAGAGGACGTAAAGATAGTAAAGGAAAAAGTTCCTGTGTCACAGATAAAAGAACATGATAAAGTGTTAGCTATACTGCAGAGAGGGACCGATGAAGAAAAAATTCATGAGGTAAAAAAAGGGGAAAGTTTCTGGTCTATAGCTCATAAATATAATATAACGGTAGATGATTTAATAGCTGCAAATTTAAATAAGGATTCGGAGTTGATACAGCCTGGAGATAAACTTAACCTAATAGTACCTAAACCATATCTTACAGTTGCTACTGTAGAAGAAAAAACCTTAACAGAAAAAATAGAATATGAAGTCAAATATGAAGATGTAAATTACTTATATAAGGATGAAACTAGAATAAAAAGAGCAGGTAAATACGGTGAGAGAGAAGTATTAGCTAAAGTGAAAAAACAAAATGGTATAGAGGTTGCTAGAGAGGTTATTTCTGAGACTATAAAGAGTCAACCTGTAGCTCAGATAGTACTAAAGGGAACCAAAGCTATACCTGCTGTAAAGGGAACGGGAGTTTTTATGTCTCCTACTCGTGGTAAGCTGACATCAAGATTTGGATCTAGATGGGGTAAATTCCATGAAGGGGTTGATTTGGCTTCCAGAACGGGTACACCAATTAAAGCTGCCGATGGTGGTACGGTTACCTTTGCAGGTTGGAGAGGTGCATATGGCTATATGGTTGAGATAGACCATGGTGGGGGATTTATTACAAGGTATGCACATTGTAGTAAGATATATGTAAAGAAAGGTGAAAAAGTCTATAAAGATAAAACCGTAGCTGCTGTTGGGAATACTGGGAGGAGCACAGGTCCCCACGTACATTTTGAAGTTAGAAAATATGGTACACCTAAAAATCCTTTGAGTTATATAGGGAAAAAATATAGATAATAAGAGACTTGACTTAATATTAAGTCAAGTCTTTATATTTTTTTGCTTATTAAAAGAAACAATAAAATATATGGGAGTATATTGTTAGATTGAATTTCTCTTTGATTAGGAATTTGTTGATGTATTTTCGCTACCAGAATTATATAATAATTTAACTTCTAATATATTTCACTTAACTTTTTCAACTTTTGGAAATGTTTAGTAAGAAGGAAGGAGTTTAGTAAGAAGTTGTAGAATAGATGATAATAATATAATTATTTTATATAAAGGTTGGTGATTGCATGTTCTCACAGTCTTACGATATACCTGCTAAGAAAGTTATGTCAAAAGATTTTATTATAGTAAAAGAAAATATAAATATGGATGATGTATCAAATATATTAATCAAAAACATCGGGAGAGAAGTTTTTGTTATTAATAATTCAAATAAATTAGTAGGTATTATTACTTTAAAAGATTTATATAATATTTGTAAAAGTAGTAGTAATTATAAACAAATAAGAAAATTTATTTTGAAAGATATAATTCACATTAATCCGGATGTTTCATTATTAAACTGTAGGAATATTATGGTATATAAAAATATAGGGAGATTACCAGTAATAGAGAATGAAAAGCTTATAGGGGTTATAAGACAGGAACATATTAGAGATTATTTGTATATGGGGATAGAAAAAACTGATGTCATATTAAAATATATATTAAATAATATTAATGAAGCAATATGTTTTGTTGACGATGAAGGAAAAGTAGTTATATGGAATAATAATGCAGAAAAGCTCTATGGTATTAGTACTTCAGAAATACGAGGAAAGTATTTAAAAGATTATTTTCCTAACGCAATAGATGTAAAACTATTAAGTACTAGAAAACCAGTTAAAAATATATATCATACACCTAGAGATGGATGACATATAATTATTAGTGCAGCTCCTATTTATGTTAATAATAAATTTATTGGAGTTGTAAGTACTGATAGGGACATATCAGAAATAAAGAAAATGCAAGATGAGCTACAGAAAGCAAATGATACAGTAGAGTTTTTGCAAAGAGAGGTTAACAAATATTCTTTTGGAGGAGTTATAGGTAAAAGTAAGATTATTCAACAAAAAATAGAAATGTCTAAACAGGTAGCAAGAACTAACGCATCGATATTGATTGTTGGAGAAAGTGGCACCGGCAAGGAAGTTTTTGCAAGGGCTATACACGATTATAGTGGAGCAAAAGGTTATTTTGTTCCTGTTAATTGTAGCGCTATTCCTGCAGAGTTGTTTGAAAGTGAATTTTTTGGATATGAAGAAGGAGCTTTTACGGGAGCAAAAAAAGGTGGTAAGATGGGATTGTTTGAATTATCTAATGATGGTACCATTTTTTTAGATGAAATCGGAGACCTTCCACTATTTATGCAAGCGAAACTTTTAAGAGTATTACAAAATAAAGAGATTAAAAAAGTTGGTGGAGAGAAAAATATTAAATTAAATTTAAGAGTTATTTCTGCTACAAATAAAAATCTCCAAGAAATGGTAGAAAAAGGGGAGTTTAGAGAAGATTTATACTATAGGATAAATGTAATAGAGATAAAACTTCCTCCTTTGAGAGATAGAAAAGAGGATATTATATTACTTTTCAAATATTTTCTAAAAAATATATGTAAAGAGAATAAGAGGCAAGTACCTAAAATAGATAGTGAAGTTGCAGATATGTTAATTAAATATGATTGGTATGGAAATGCCAGAGAATTAAAAAATACTGTAGAGCATATAGTTGCTTTAAATAGAGACGATGTTATAACTAGTGATTTAATACCTCGCCATATTAGGCATAAAGTATCAAGTGAAAATGGTATAGAAAAAATATATACTACTGACTTGGGTTTAAATGAATCGGTTGAAAAATTTGAAATATCATTAATAAAAAAGGCATTAGAAATATCTAATGGGAATAAGTTGAAAGCAGCGAATCTATTAAATATACCTAGAACTACATTACATTCTAAAATTAATCGCTATAATATATAGTGACGAAAACATAACTATGTCGAAAAACAGTCAAACATAGTATAGTGAGCTAATAACAGTGTTCAAATAATTAAGAATAAATAAAAAAGATTAAAATGACTAATTTTAGTCAATATTATAAAAATGATGTAAATAAAGAAAGGGTTGAAATCAAGTGATATCACTTGATTTCAACCCTTTCTTTGTCTTGGCATGTTTTTTGCTACTAACTATAGATGAAACTTATTAAAAGGAGGTGAAGTATTGAATATATCAATATTATTAAAGCAGCATATAGGAGGACCATGTAAAGCAATAGTATCGGAAGGACAAGAGGTAAGCAGAGGTGAACTTATTGCAGTACCTGATGGATTAGGAGCTAATATTTATTCAAGTGTATCTGGCAAAGCTAAAAAAATTGAAAAAGACAGAATAGTGATTAATGCTTATGAAGAACAACCTAAGGAATATGCGAAGATTAAAGTTACTAATGATTATTTGGAGGCGATAAAAGAAGCAGGAATAGTTGGAGCAGGTGGAGCAGGATTTCCTACTCATATAAAGCTCAAAACTGAAATGCCAAATGGATATATAATAGCAAATTGCGTTGAATGTGAACCTGCACTTCATCATAATATAGCTTTGCTCGAAAAAGACCCTGGAATGGTTGTAAGGGGAATAGAATATGCAATGAAGATAACCAAGGCTTCAAAAGCATATATAGCAATTAAAGCGAAAAATTTGAAAGCAATTAAAGCAATAAACAAATATTTGTCAGGTTCAAAAAATATTGAAGTCAAAGAATTAAAAGATATATATCCAATGGGAGAGGAAAGAGCGATTATTCATGCTATATTTGACAAATGGCTTGAACCGACACAGCTTCCTCTTGAGGCAGATTGTGTAGTTTTAAATGCTGAAACTCTTTCAAATATGACAAGGGCTATTGAGGATAGAAAGCCTGTTATAGACAAAGATGTCACTGTTGTTGGAAAAATAAAAGGAGGAAATAAACCTCATATCCTTTTTCAAACACCTATTGGGACTCCAATTGCAAGTCTTATAGAAAAGTGTGGAGGAATTGATGGAGAATATGGAGAGGTAATTATTGGTGGTCCATATACAGGAAAAGCAGAGGATTTAGATAGTACTGTTGTGACTAAGACTTCAGGAGGTGCAATAGTAACTATACCTTTACCAAGATATGAAGGACCTATAGGGCTTTTGGTATGTGCCTGTGGAGCTAATGAAGAAAGATTAAGAGATATTGCTTCGAAAATGGGTTCAAAAGTTGTTGGCGTAACAAAATGTAAAAATGTTGTAGATGTAAGAGGAGCTAATAAATGTAAAACTCCAGGAGAATGTCCGGGGCAAGCAGAGAAAATTATATTTCTCAAGAAAAATGGAGCGAAAAGAGTTCTTATTTCGAATTGTAGCGATTGTTCTAATACAGTAATGTGTTGTGCACCTAAGATGGGAATACCCGTATATCATCATACTGACCATGTTTTTAGAACATTAGATTATCCATTGACTAGAAGATTGCCTATGGAAGAAAATAAATAAATGAAAGGAGAATATATATGTCAATAAGTGCTGAACAGGCGATAGAGATGAAGAACAAAATAGCTATTGTGTGTTGTAGGACAGAAGCAGATACGGTACTTGAACCAGAGAATTTAGAAGATCCAAATATAATTCCAGATCTTGTAGATTCGGGGCTTTTGACTATTCCAGATGATTGCTTAAAAATAGGTGAAGTTATTGGTGCCAAGGTTATAAAAACAATAGACTCACTAACACCGCTTACTCCAGACATAGTTGAAGGAGTGAAAAAAATTGAAAAAGGTGAAGATGTAAAGTTAACCGAAGAAGATGAAAAGGCTGTTTTAAAATACAATAAAAATGCAGGAGAGGTAATAAATATAGAAGATTTAGAAAATCCAATGCATTTTGAAAAGCTTTCAGATTCTCTTCTTGCAGATTTAAATGATAGTGTGCTTACTAGAAAGGAAGTTATAGGAGAAAAACTAATAAAAGATGTAGCCGCTTTGACTCCTATAACAGCTGATTTACTTGAAGGTTATGAAAATGTTGTTTTGGAAGAAACAGAGATGAATCAAATTGCTACTGCAAATAGTGGGATTTTAAAGATAAAGATAAGTGAAGGAAAAGGAATAGACATAGAGGTGCCTTTAGGGACTGGAGGAGTTGGAACTAATATTCCAACGAAGGTTAAATCTCCTAAAGCAGATAAAAAGTTAGAAACTTTAGAAGAACCAAAAATAAAGTATGAAGAAAAAGAAATAAGAAAATTAATTAGGAAGCATTTTAAAATTGATGAGGTTAAGTTTGGACCTGAAACTAAAATAGAGGGTACAACTTTATTTATTAGGGAAGATATTTGTAAAGATGCTATGGAAACCGAAGAGTTAGTTGTTGATATGAAAATAGAAATTATTACTCCAGAAAAATATGAAGAATATAGTAATACTATTATGGATGTTCAACCTATAGCTGTTAAGGAAGAAGGAGAAGTTGGAGAAGGTATAACTAGAGTGATTGATGGAGCTATAGTAATGGTTACAGGAACAGATGAAAAAGGAGTTCAAATTGGAGAATTTGGTTCTTCTGAGGGTATATTAGAAAGAAATATTATGTGGGGTAGACCTGGTTCTCCAGAAAAAGGTGAGATATTTATAAAAACAGATGTAACAGTAAAAGAAGGTACAGGAATGGAAAGACCTGGTCCTATGGCTGCTCATAGAGCTACAGATGTAATAACACAAGAAATAAGGGAAGCATTGAAAAAATCAGATGAAAGTTTAATTGTGAATACTGATGAATTTGTACAGAAAAGACGTTTTGGAAAGAAAAAAGTTGCTATCATAAAAGAAATAATGGGGCAAGGTGCTATGCATGATAACTATTTGATGCCTGTTGAACCAGTAGGCACTTTGGGCGCAAAGGCAAATGTGGATTTAGGGAATGTTCCAGTAGTTGTATCTCCACTTCAAATACTAGATGGATGTATTCATGCATTGACATGTATTGGACCTGCATCAAAGGAAACTTCAAGACATTATTGGAGAGAACCACTAATATTAGAAGCTATGAATGATGAAGAAATAGATTTAGTAGCTGTAATATTAATAGGATCTCCACAAGTAAATTCAGAGAAATTTTATGTATCAAAACTGTTGGGAATGTCAATAGAAGCAATGGATTTAGATGGTGCTATAGTTACAACGGAAGGGTTTGGAAATAATCATGTTGATTTTGCAAGTCACATAGGAGAAGTAGGTGAAAGGAATGTATCAGTAGTTGGAGCAACATATGCAGCCGTTCAAGGTCAGTTAGTAGTAGGTAATAAATATATGGATGCTATGATTGATCTTAATAAGTCAAGGCAAGGAATCGAAAATGAAATACTAGAAAATAACTGTTTGGCTTATGAAGATGCTATAAGAGCTTTATGCATGTTAAAAGCAAAAATGTCAGGGGAAGATATAAAAGAGCCTGAAAGGTCATGGAATCCAAATGTAAAATTGAATAATATTGATATGATAGAAAAAGCAACTGGTAAAGAAATAGAACTTGCACCAAATGAAACTACTTTAAAAAAGAGTAAGAAGAGAAGAGAAATTTATGAAAAAGATGAACCATCCTCAGTACTTCATCCATAACTTGAAGGAGAGATAGATAAATGGATAAATTAAAGTATGTTTCTACTGAAAGATATTATGAAGGGATAATTGTTGAAATAAATGATTGTGCTATAGCTATAGATTTTAAGGGGAGAATGGGAAAGGTATATGTGCCTAGAAGAATGGTCATAAGTGATTATGATTTAAAGATAGGTCAAGAAGTTGGTTTTATGATGACGTATCCCGAAGTTTTAGGACCAGATATCGATGAAAATTATGCCAACAATGCTAAAAGACAGCTTAAAATCAAGAAAAATTTGAAATTGTAAAAGTAAGTTTATTAATGTGGTCGATTGCAAAATTATTGTAAAATAAAATTTTGTGGACTTCAAATTTATTAATGAATAAGGAGGAAGAGTTATGAGTTTAACAGTTGTAAGTAGTTTACAATCTGAAATTTATGTTCCAATCACACCTCCAGTAGTGTGGACTCCAGTAGAAAAGCCATTGAAAGAAATGACTGTAGCTTTAGCTACTGCCGCAGGTGTTCATCTTAAAAGTGATAAAAGATTTAATCTTGCTGGAGATACGGGGTATAGAGTAATACCAGGTGATGTTGATAGCAAAAATTTAATGGTATCACATGGAGGATATGATAACAGTGATGTAAATAAAGATATAAATTGTATGTTTCCAATAGATAGATTAAGAGAATTAGCAGAAGAAGGATTGATAAAAGAAGTTGCTCCAAAGCATGTAGGTTTTATGGGTGGAGGAGGAGATGTTAAAGTATTTACTGAAGAAACAGGTCCTCAAATAGCAAAAATATTGAAAGAAGAAGGAGTAGATACAGTTTTATTAACAGCTGGCTGAGGCACATGCCACCGCTCTGCCGTGATTGTGCAGAGAGCGATTGAAGAAGCTGGTATTTCTACTATAATAATTGCAGCATTGCCACCAGTAGTTCGTCAAGCTGGTGCACCGAGAGTGTCTGCTCCATTAGTTCCAATGGGGGCTAATGCAGGTGAACCGAATAATTCCGATATGCAGAGAAATATAGTTAAGGATACATTAAAGCAATTGGAGATAATAGAAACGCCAGGAAGAATAGTTAATCTTCCATATGAATATATTGCCAAAATTTAAAATATCATAGCAGTACTTTATTGAAAATTAAAAAGGAGACATAAGATAAATGAGTAAAGCACAAAGAAAGTTAACAATAAAATGTTTCCATATAAATAAAGTTGAATTCGCAGATAAAAATTTTATACATAATTGTACTTTATCAATAGATAAAAAATATGCTCAAAAGTGCAATTATGATAAAAAAATTATCAAGAAAATAGATGTAGATATAATAAAACCAAAAGAACACAAAAAAGATGTAAATAATATTTTAGATTTTATTCCTATTTCAGTAAAAGCATTAGGGGATATAGGAGAAGGAATAACGCATACCTTAACAGGAGTTTATGTAATGCTTACTTGTGCGAATGATGATGGAGTGCAAATGGCTGAATTTGGATCTTCTCATGGTATACTCAAAGATAAGGTTTATTTTGGAAGAGTAGGAACTCCATCTGCTGCTGATTATATAATACATTTTGATGTCATTATTAAGGGGGATCTTCTTGGTGAAAGAAGATTCCCGATGGCAGCACATAAAGCATGTGATAATTTTATTCAAAGTGTAAGAAAAGCATTAAAAGAATTAAATGGAAGTAAAGCTGATGAAGTTCATGAGTATATAGATAAAATAAGTATGAATAATAAAAAAGTAGTTCTAATAAAACAAGTAGCAGGGCAGGGAGCGATGTATGATAATGTGTTATTATCTAATGAACCGTGTGGAGTTGAAGGGGGTAAATCAATAATTGATATGGGAAATATGCCAGTGATTTTATCTCCAAATGAATATAGAGATGGTGCAATAAGAGCTATGACTTAATTTTCAAGTAGAGGTGTATAAATATGGGGATAGGACCATCAACAAAAGAAACTACATTACATCATTTTAGAGATCCATTACTTAATGTTATTACAAAGGATAAAGATGTCGACTTATTAGGAGTCATCATAGTAGGGACTCCTCAGGACAATAAAGATAAACATTTTGTAGGTGAAAGAGCGGCTCAATGGGTAGAATCAATGCAGGTTGACGGAGTTATTATTTCAGCAGATGGTTGGGGTAACTCTGATGTAGATTTTGCAAATACTATAGAAGAAATAGGGCAAAAGAATATCCCTGTAGTTGGTTTGAGTTTTATAGGCAAACAAGGTAAATTTGTTGTAACTAATAAGTATATGGATACAATTGTTGATTTCAATAAGTCGAAAAAGGGTATTGAAACTGAAGTAGTAGGAGAAAACAATATTGACAAGATTGATGCAAAAAAATCATTAGCATTATTAAAATTAAAAATGATGAGAAAATGATAATTAGAAAAGGAGTGTTTTAATGGTAACTATTCTTTTTTCAATATTAGGTTGTATATGCTTAATTTATTTGATCATCTTTGTTAAAGATTTCATAAAGAATAAAGAAAAATTAGAGAATAATTCTTGGTGGAAGTTATCAACAATAGGTTTTGTAACTAACTTTTTTGATGTGTTAGGGATAGGGTCATTTGCAACAGGAGCGTCTATGCTTAGAATATTTAAACAGAGTAGTGATAGAGTTATACCTGGGACATTAAATGTTGGATATACAATACCTGTTATACTTGAAGCTTTAATATTTATAAAAGTAATAAAGGTTGAAGCATTAACATTAGTAGGCATGATTGTATCTGCATTAATAGGTGCATGGATAGGAGCAGGATTAGTTGCGAAATTTTCAGAAAAGAAAGTACAAAAAGTTATGGGATTCGCTCTTATTGCTACAGGTATTTTAATGTTGTCTAGCCAAATAGGATTAATTCCTAGCGGGGGAACAGCAATAGGTCTTAAAGGAGGCAAATTGATTTTTGCTTTAATTGTAAACTTTATCTTAGGAACATTAATGACTGCTGGAATAGGACTTTATGCACCATGTATGGTTTTAGTTTATTTTTTAGGTATGTCACCAAAAGTTGCATTTCCAATTATGTTTGGTTCGTGTGCTTTTCTAATGCCTATTGCTTCAATAAAATTTATAAAAGAGGGTGCATATAATAGAAAAGCTTCTATGGCATTTTCTACTATTGGAGCTGTGGGTGTTTTAATAGCTGCTTATCTTGTTAAGTCTCTTCCTATTAAAATACTTACTTGGGTAGTTATTGCAGTAGTGTTCTATACAGCTATATCTATGTTAAATACAGCAGCGAAGGCAAATAAGAATAGTAAAAAAGAAAATGAAGAAGAGAGAAAAAATAGTAAGTTAGCCCATGAGATTGATCAAATGCAATAGAAAAGTAGTGTATAATAAAAAGGGCTGTTTCAAAATATAGTTCCTAAATAAAAGAAAAAGAGCTAAAAAATCTATTGATTTTTCAGCTCTTTTTTAGTATGTTTTATCTGATATGAAATCACATACTAAAATTAATAATAAAACAAAAATCAAAAAAATGCAACTATCTTTTAGTTTTGATTTAACTAATAATTTTGATATGGATGACGAGGTTTTCTTGGTGCACAATATTATTGAGGAGATGAATTTAAATTTTTTAACCAGTGCCTACTCTCATAAAGGTAGAAAGCCAGTTGTAGAACCACGTACTATGTTAAAAATATTAGTTTTTGCATATTTAAATAGAAAATATTCAG
>NZ_JHVL01000039.1 GCF_000620125.1 Clostridiisalibacter paucivorans DSM 22131
CAATCTCACCCATTACTGTCTTGATACATGTTTTCTTGAAACCTTTATTTCTATATATCTTCTTATCTCTTTCTTTCATTAGCTCATCATCTAGTTGATTAAGTAGCTCTGTGATTATTTCACATGCCTGACGGCAAACAAATTCATAAATCCTTTTCTCTAAATCCTTGAAATTTATATCCATTTCCTTTAAACTTATCTTATACATGTAATCACCTAACTTTCTAGTTTTCTTCGCAGATACTATTATATTGGATGATGCATGTATATGAAAGATGCCTTAAGGCATCTTTTTTATTTTTTGTCCTTTTTGCCTACTAAAATTATACTCTAAGTTGGTATTTATACACTTTTCTAACAATGTGATTGCAATTTTTCCCTACCCATTTTTAACACTACTATTTATTATTAATTATATCACTATTCTTAAAAAATAAACACACTAAAACAACTTTACTCTTGACATTTGTTTTTTTGAGATGTATAATCTGTTTAATGAAAAATTTAATAGACTCTTATCTAGAGAGGTGGAGGGACTGGCCCTATGAAACCCGGCAACCAGTACGATATTTGTACATGGTGCCAATTCCAGCGGTATTTGTTATCGAAAGATGAGAGAGGGAATCTTGATTTCAAACCTCTTTCGTCAAAGGGGTTTTTTTAATGCTAAAATCCCTATAGAGGTATTTTTATGACCTAGATTCTTTATTTTGTTAATTGGTTAAAGGAGTGAAGTATTATGATATCTATTGAAAGCTTAAACAAAGTATTTAAAAACAGTGACAAAAGCAACTTCTATGCCCTAAAAAATATAAATTTAAAGATTCAAGAAGGAGAGATATACGGAATAATAGGGCTAAGTGGTGCAGGTAAATCTACTCTTATTAGATGTCTCAATAGACTAGAAGAGCCCTCTTCTGGTGAAATATATATAGACAATAGTGACATCACTAAATATAATACCTCCCAATTAAGGGAATTAAGAAAAAGTATTGGTATGATTTTTCAACATTTTAACATATTGAGCTCCAGAACAGTTTTCCAAAATATAGCCTTTCCATTAGAAATCTCAGGATATAGTAAAAATGAGATCAAAAAAAGGGTTGAAAAACTTCTAGAGCTAGTAGAACTTTCAGATAAAAGGGATACATATCCCTCCCAATTAAGTGGAGGCCAAAAACAGAGGGTTGCCATAGCAAGGGCCCTCGCCAATGAACCCAAGATACTTTTAAGTGATGAATCCACATCTGCATTGGACCCTAAAACTACTAAATCTATACTAAATTTAATTAAAAAAATCCAAAAAGAGATGAGTTTGACTGTAATATTGATTACACATCAAATGGAAGTTATAAAGGAAATCTGTGATAAAGTAGCAATAATTGAAGATGGTGAAATTATAGAATCGGGAAATGTAGAAGATATATTTGCAAGCCCCAAAACCAAAACTGCAAAGGCCTTTGTATCCAGTATTCATACCAATACTGAAGAAGAGTTGAATTTTCCTAAAATCAAAGGTACTAAAGTTATAAAACTAAAATTTTTAGGCGAGACATCAAAGGAACCCTTAGTATCTCAAGCCATAAAGAAGTTTGATATTGACATAAATATCTTATCAGGCAATATAAGTGAACTTATGAAAACCAGTGTAGGTCATTTGATAATTCAAGTTTTTGGAGAGTGTAATGAAATAGAAGAGACAATCCACTGGTTCAATACTAATAAAGTTAATACAGAGGTGATTTGGAATGGCTGATATTTTACATTTACTTATTGACCCCCTTTGGGAGACGCTATATATGGTCGGTGCTTCCACAATATTTTCGTTGGCATTGGGACTTCCTTTGGGAGTGCTATTAGTTATAACTGAAAAGGGAGGCATATGGGAAAAAACTATGCTCAATTCAATTTTGGAGACTATAGTTAATATAAGTCGATCTTTCCCTTTTATTATTCTAATGATCTTAGTATTTCCCCTTTCAAAATTTGTTGTGGGAACTACTATCGGGACTACTGCCAGTATAGTACCTCTATCTATAGCTGCTGCTCCATTTGTTGCTAGAGTAATAGAATCTTCACTTAAAGAGGTAGACAAAGGAATTTTAGAGGCAGCAGACTCTATGGGAGCCACTATTCCCCAAATAATATTTAAAGTATTAATCCCTGAGGCTATGCCTGCATTAGTATTAGGTATTACTTTGACTATTATAAATTTAATAAGTTATTCTGCCATGGCAGGAGCCATAGGGGCTGGTGGTTTAGGAGACTTGGCAATAAGATATGGTTTTTATAGATTTCAAACTGATGTGATGATTGCTGCTGTAATTGTCATAATAATTTTGGTTCAATTAGTACAGTGGTTGGGAAATACCATTGCTAACAATATAAATAAAAAATAGGAGGTTGTTATATTATGAAAAAAATTATTTCTCTTTTATTAGTATTAACTTTACTAGGTTCTATCACTTTAGCAGGATGTGGCAATAATAATTCCAATGGTGATACTTCTAAGGAAGACAATGTAATTACAATAGGTGCGTCTCCTGTCCCCCACGAAGAGATACTTAACGCTATTAAAGCAGATCTAGAAACACAGGGCATTGAACTTAAAATAATCCAATTCACCGACTATGTTAAACCTAATATGGCTTTAGCAGATGGTGAAATAGATGCCAATTTCTTTCAGCATGAGCCTTATATGAATAAATTTAAAGAAGAAAAAGGTGTAGATATTACATCATTAGGTAAAGTGCATATAGAACCTTTGGGATTATATTCAAACTCCGCCTCTTCCATTGAGGAATTAAAAGATGGTGCCTCTATAGCTATACCAAATGACCCTACTAATGGTGGTAGAGCATTAATACTTTTACAAAACAATGGATTAATAAAACTAAAGGAAGGTATTGGATTAGAAGCTACAGAATTGGATATAGCTGAAAATCCAAAGAACTTTGTATTCAAACCTCTTGAGGCAGCTCAACTCCCAAGAGTATTAGATGATGTAGATGCAGCCGTAATAAATGGAAACTATGCATTGGAAGCAGGATTAGTACCTACAGAAGATGCTATCCTTATTGAAGGTGCTGACTCTCCATATGCAAATATTATAGCTATTAGAAGTGGCGAAGAAAACAGCGAAAAACTTCAAGCATTGTTAAAAGCCCTTCACTCCGATAAAGTTAAAGAATTTATTGAAGAAAATTATAATGGCGGTGTTGTACCTACATTTTAACATTTGAAAATATAATAAAATAAATTATTTGGTAAAAAGAACTACTCCTTTCTGGCAATAATTAAACCAGAAAGGAGTAGTTCTTTAAATTTTTGGATGTGATTTTCTATAAAACATCTAAAAAGCCCAGTATCAATAGACCAGTAAGAAGATCAAAGCCTAAAATTAAAATACTAGTAATTATTAGTACTGGCTTTGTAAAAATTCACAATGCAATTTGATTTAAATTTATTTTAAATTTCTACATAAGGATTAAAACCATTCTCTTTCAATTCATAATTTACTATATTGTAAAGTTTTGTTGTGACTGTAAAACTAAATATCATTTTTTACAATTATTTGTAATATATGCTATAATAGTTATATTGAAACATTTGTTTTTTTCTAATAATTATTCTGTAAATAAAAAATATATTGCTAGTCTTAGTTTACAGAAGAAAGTAGGTTGTTTTATGTTTGATGTAAAAGATAAGGATTCAATTATCTATAAAAAGATATGCCCTGTAATGGTTAAATTATCATACCTGTTGTTGTTTTCTGCACTATATACTTCGGCAATAGATGCAGAAAAATATTTTAAAATAATTGCAATCATTTTGCCAATTATACTGGTATTTATTTCTTTCTTAGCAGGGCTAGAAGAAATTTATATTAAAAATAGAAAAATACTTGGTTATACATGCTATGTCTTAGGCGTTATTATTCCAACTCTTCTTCTTTATATGTTATATATTGTATCTTAAACGTCTCTTATAAATAAAATTATGATAATCTATATTTATTAATATAATTTTATTTATACTTTACCTATGAAGAATTGAAACTATTTAAAGGCCCTTGATATTTTTAAAAATATCAAGGGCCTTTATTATTAAATAGTCTAAGTGGTTCGTATGTGTGTAGATAAAGATTAATTTAATTTATTTAGCCACAAGACTATCTCTTCACTTTTATTTATACATTGTTCTGTACAGTATTTGTATTATTAGATACTTTACTTTGAACCTTTAAAAATATAATCAAAGCTACTATAGCAGCTAAAATACCTACTGGATATGAAATACTAGTAGAAAGTCTAAATCCCTCTTTTGCTTGTAAAATATATGTTACAGACACAGCTGTCATAAATGTTGCGGGCACCGTTGATATCCAATGCAATTTATTATTTTGTATAAGATAAGCTGATGCTGACCACAATACAATCGTTGCTAATGTCTGATTCGACCATGCGAAATATCTCCATATTACATTAAAGTCTATTCTAGTTAATGCAAATCCTATTGCAAATATGGGTATAGCTAACATTAATCTATTTTTTATAACTCCTTGCTTATATCCAACTGCATCTGCCATAACTAATCTTGCACTTCTAAATGCTGTATCTCCAGATGTTATAGGCGCAGCTATAACTCCCAACATAGCTAATAAACCACCTATAGTTCCCAATAAGCTACTAGATATTGTATTTACTACAGCTCCAGGTCCTCCTGCATCTACTGCTGCATCAAGCCCTAATACTCCTCCATCAAAAAACGTCATTGCCGCTGCTGCCCAGACCAATGCTATTATACCTTCTGCAATCATTGATCCATAGAAAATCTTTCTGCCGTATTTTTCATTAGTCATACATCTAGCCATCATAGGTGATTGAGTAGCATGGAACCCTGATATGGCACCACATGCTATAGTAACAAATAACATAGGCCATAAAGTCAATCCCTTAGGATGCATATTAGTCAATGTAACTTCTGGTATATTATATCCCTTTATTACCATCATTCCCCCTATTCCAATAGCCATTATAAGAAGGGCCGCTCCAAATAGAGGATAAACTCTACCAATAACCTTGTCAACTGGCAATATTGTTGCCATAAAATAATAAACTAGTATTATAGCTAACCATATATTTAAACTTCCCAACCCAAATAGTTCTAAATCTGCAAGTAATTTAGCAGGTCCAGTCATAAATACTGTTCCAACAAGGATCAGCAATACTACTGAAAATACCCTCATAATCCTCCTTGCATTCTCTCCTAAGTATATACCTACTATTTCTGATATACTTTTACCCTCATGTCTAACAGAAAGCATTCCAGAAAAATAATCATGTACTCCTCCTGCAAATATACTTCCCAATACTATCCATATAAAGGCCGCAGGTCCAAAAAGTGCTCCCATAATAGCACCAAAAATAGGTCCTAATCCAGCTATATTTAAGAACTGTATCAAGAAAATTTTACTCCATTTCATCGGAACAAAATCCACCCCATCAGTCATAGATATCGCTGGAGTAGGTCTATCCTCCTGAACTCCGAAAACCTTTTCAACAAAGGCTCCATAAATGAAATATCCTATTATAAGTATTGCTATGGAACTCAAAAATGATACCATATGAAAAACCTCCTTATTTTTTCTCCAACCATTATTATAATGGTTTATATTTTTTATGGAAGTTTTTATGAATAAGTTGTCATTTTTTATGTTTCTTTAGCAATATTTGTGTATAAGATACAAGTTTATTGTCTACTTTATATCCATAATCTTTTTAAATTCTTTAACCTGACTCCTACTTACAGGTATTTTTTCTTCTACATTCTGCATTTTAACTTGATATGTGCTATTAAACCAAGGCTCAATAGACTCTATATAATCTAAATTTATGATAAAACTTCTGTGACTTCTGAAAAAACCACAATGTACTAATTTTTTTTCAAGTTTACTCAATGTGTCCTGATAAATAAATCTTCCCTTCTTTGATATAACTATGGTATCCCTCTCTTCTACTGTACAATATATTATATCTTTGGAATCTAGAGGTATCAATGCTCCATTCTTATATAGACAGATTTTATTTACCTCTCCTTCTTCCTTTACCTTTATATCACTAATTAATCTCTCTATATGTCTTTCATATTGAGGAGTTATAGTCTTACTTATAGACCTTATCTTATCTAATGCCTTTTCTAATCTAACCTTAGAAACTGGCTTCAATAAATAATCTATTGCATTTACTTCAAATGCCTTTATTGCAAAGTCATCATATGCCGTTACAAATATTATTAATGGCTTTTTTTCTCTTTTATATATTTCCTCTGCCACCTTCAAGCCATTTATCTTTGGCATTTGAATATCTAATATCACTAAATCTGGATTAAGTATATCATTCATTTCTATCGCTTCTAATCCATGAGATGCTTCTCCAACTATATTTACATCTTCTATATCCTCTAGTAAGTATTTGATTTCTTCCCTTGCTGGCATCTCATCATCTACAATAAGACAATTTATCATTTAAAGTCACCTCTCTGCTTAGGAATTTTCATAATCACCTTGGTACCTACTCCAACATTACTTTCTATCTTCAAACCATAATTATCACCATATTTATTTATTAATCTCTGATTAACATTTATAAGTCCTATAGATTGGTTTCCCTTGTCATTAGAAAATATATTATATAACTTTTCCTTTTCCATGCCTATTCCATCATCTTTAACAATAAGTATAGTTTCTTCTTCCATATCTTCTGCAATTATATCTATTGTTCCATTATCTAATTTCTCCATTATACCATGTTTTATAGCATTTTCAACCAATGGCTGTAATATTAATGGTGGCAAATAACATTGTATATCTTCATCTATATGGTATTTTACGTTTAATTTATCTCCAAATCTAGCCTTTTCTATTTCTAAATATGAATTTATATGCTCTATCTCTTTCATTAGATTTACTTCTTCTTGATTTTGTTGGAGATTCTTTCTAAAGTAATCACCAAGATGTATCAATAGCTGTCTGGCCTTATCAGGTTTTATCCTTATAAAAGATACTATTGTATTTATAGCATTAAATAAAAAATGGGGATTTATTTGAGCTTGAAGTGCCTTTAATTCGGCCTTAGCTAATAATTTTGATTGTTCTTCTATTTTGCTCAATTCTATCTGTGTAGAAAATAGCATTGCTAGCCCCAATGCCAGTTCTAAATCAATTTGTGTAATGGCATTTTCTGTAGTCTTATAAAGCTTTAATGCACCTATGACATTATTCTGTCCTTCCAATGGCACTATAACTGCCGATTTTAATTTGCAATTACTATTACCACAATCAATCTGATCACTATTGTAAGCTACCCTATAATTTCCATATTTAATTACATCTTTAGTCAACCCTGTTTTTATATCATCTCCCGTTATATGGTGATCTTCTCCGATACCCACATGGGCCAGTATTTTTTCTTTATTAGTTATAGCCACCGCCTTTAAATCTGTCATATCATATATTATTTTAGCAGTCTCATAGGCAGTTTCTTTATTAAACCCCTTCCTCAAATACTTTAATGTCTTATTGGCTATCTTTAATGCTCTCTGGGCTTGGATTGCAGCAGCCTGTTCCTGATCCTTAAATATGGTTTCTATTATGCCTATAAATATGGATATGCCTATTGCATTGGCCACTATCATAGGTATAGCAATGATTTCAACCAGTCTCACTGCCATATCAAAGGGTCTAGCAACCATCAATATTATTACCATTTGTAGCATCTCTGCAATAGCTCCCGCCGCCAATGCAAATAACCACTTATTGTCTGTTTCATAAAACTTCTTACTTAAAAACCCTGACATTAGTCCCTCTGTGATAGTAGATAATGCACAAGCCAGTGCAGTAAATCCTCCAATATCTATAATCCACCTATGTCCCCCAGCAATAATCCCTGATATTACTCCAACAAAGGGACCACCTAAAAGCCCTCCAACAAATACTCCAATAACTCTAGAATTGGCCAATGCTCCCCGTATAGGTATACCTGAATATGTTCCAAATATACCAAATAAGCCAAAAAAAACAGATAAAATTATTTTATCTTTATATCCTATTTTATTCTTTTCTAATAAATGCCTAAAAACATTTACCTTTGACAGTATAAATGCCAATACTATTATTATACCTACCCTATTTCCTAAATTGCCCATTATATCCATTACCAATGATTACCACTCCCTTTTGGCAGTTCTTGGTTCTTAGTTCTTAGTTCTTAGTTCTTGGTTCTTAGTTCTTAGTTCTTGGTTCTTGGTTCTTAGTTCTTAGTTCTTGGTTCTTGGTTCTTAGCTCTTGGTTCTTAGCTCTTAGAAAAAAGTAGAAATCTATAGGATTTCTACTACTTACTTATTCTACAATATATATTTGTCAATAATCTGATATATAAATTATATATTAATACTCTTATTTTGAAAACACCTGGAAAAAAATAGTTGGTAATTAAAAATTAACTACCAACTCAGATTGCTAACAACCATACAATTATAATAAAGTCATAAAAAAGTTAGTAGTTTAATGATGCGAACCATAGGTTCTCTACCATCAACTACTAACTACAAACTACTAGCTACGAACTGTATTATGCCTTTTGTACAATTCCCCTTTTATATCATCTATATCTATGCCCATATGAACTAATAACACCAATATATGATATACCAAATCACTTACTTCATAAACTACTTCATCTCTACTTTCATTTTTAGCCCCTATTATTACTTCACTGGATTCTTCCCCTACCTTTTTCAATATCTTATCTATTCCCTGGTCAAATAAATAGTTGGTATATGAGCCTTCTGTGGGATTAGATCTCCTGTGTTCTATTAATTTATATAATCTATATATGAAATCTTTAATTTTTCCATCAATATCTTTGTCTAATATATTATTATGAAAACAAGAATATTCTCCCGTATGACAAGCCACACCCTTTTGTCTAACTTTAACTAATATAGTGTCACCATCACAATCATAGTCCATTTTTATTATTTCTTGTGTATTTCCTGATTCCTCCCCCTTATGCCAAAGTTTTTTTCTACTCCTACTATAAAACCATGTCTCTCCACTTTTCCATGTTCTCTCCAGTGATTCCTCATTCATATATGCTAACATTAACACTTCATTAGTATTGATATCTTGAATTATTGCAGGTATAAGTCCATTTTTATCAAATTTTATATCTTTTATAAAATCCATATAATCAGTCCTTTCTCACATTTACACCGTTCTTAGCTAAATAATTCTTTAACTTAGGTATAGATATTTTATTAAAATGAAATACAGATGCCGCCAATGCCGCATCAGAGAACCCTCCATTAAAAACTTCATAAAAATCTCTATATTCTCCTGCACCTCCAGATGCTACTATAGGCACATTGGTCTCATTTGATATAAGTTTCATAAGTTCTATATCATATCCGTCCTTTACACCATCGGTATCAATACTGTTTATAACTAGTTCTCCTGCTCCTAACTGGACAGCTTTTTTGGCCCATTTTAATACATCTAGCCCTGTATTAATCCTTCCACCATTTATATATACAGTCCATCCTGAAGGAGCTAAATTATCTCTTTTAGCATCTATTGACACTACCACACATTGACTCCCAAATTTTAATGCCCCCTCTGTAATCAGTGTCGGTGTCTTTACTGCACTAGAATTTATAGAAATTTTATCTGCACCTGACCTTAAAATCTCAGTAAAATCCTCCAAGGTCTTTACTCCTCCACCCACAGTAAAGGGTATAAATATCTCATCTGCAGTCCTTTTTACTACATCCAAAAATATATCTCTTTCTTCATATGAAGCAGTTATGTCATAAAATACCAATTCATCTGCTCCTGCATCGTTATAATATTTAGCTAATTTTACAGGGTCCTCAACGTCTCTTATATCTTTAAATTTAGTGCCCTTGACTACCCTGCCATTTTTCACATCAAGACATGGGATTATTCTCTTGGTTATCATATAACACCATCTCCTATTGCCCTATTTTTTTATTAAGACATTCGAAATCAATATTTCCATTGTATAATGCCTTGCCTATTATACATCCATATACATCCATTTCTCTAAGTTTAAATACATCCTCTATTGTACTTACCCCTCCAGATGCTACTATATCTATATTGCTTTTATCCATTATCTCGCTATACATCTCAAAATTAGGCCCTTTCATCATGCCATCCTTTGATATATCAGTATATACTACGGTCTTTATCCCCATTCTTTCTAGTTCCACTATAAAATCTACTGCATTTATACTAGAAATACTTGTCCATCCATGTGCTGCTATAAGACCATCCTTTGCATCTATGGATATAACTATATTATCTCTATATTTCTTTAACACATCGTTTAAAAATCTTTTATCCTCAATAGCCTTAGTACCTATTATAACTTTATCTGCTCCCATATCTATATAACCAGTTATATCTTCTAATGTTCTTATACCCCCTCCTATTTGGATAGGTATATTTATTGATAATATTATTTCTTTTATTATTTCCCTATTAAAGGATTTTCCTTTCAATGCCCCATCTAAATCTACAATATGGATATATTTTGCACCCTTTTTTTCCCAATCTTTTGCCACTTGTACAGGATTATCATTGTAAATAGTTATATCTTTAAACTTTCCCTGTTTCAGTCTTACACATTTGCCATCCTTTATATCTATAGCTGGATAAATAATCATATTACCATCTCCCCAAATGCCTTTAATAGATTTAGTCCTATTTCTCCACTTTTTTCTGGGTGAAACTGCATTCCATATACATTATTATTTTTAACTATAGCAGGTACTTTAACTCCATAATCTGTATATGCTATAATTTCTTTTCCATAGGGTTTTGCATAATAAGAATGTACAAAATATACATAGCTTTCTTCTTTTATATATTTTAAAATAGGATCTTCATCATTAAAATATAACTTATTCCAGCCCATATGGGGAATCTTAACATCTTGATTAAATTTTACAATATCCCCAGATATAATGCCTAATCCTTCATATTCACCATCTTCATAGCTTTTATCATACAGTAATTGCATCCCTAAACATATTCCCAAAAGAGGCTTTTTATTATAGACATTTTTCTTTATACAATCTGTTAACTGGCTATTGTTTAACTTAGATATGGCATCCCTAAAGGCACCCACTCCAGGTAATATCAACCCCGATGCATTATCTATATCCTTTATATTATCGGTTATTTGAGCTTCAAATCCCAATGCATTCAATGCCTTTTCCACACTGCGCACATTACCAACACCATAATCTATTATTGCAATCATTTAAATCACTCCCTTTGTAGACAAAACCCCTTCTATCCTCGGGTCTATAGATGTAGCTTGGTCCAATGCCCTTCCAAATCCTTTAAATATCCCTTCTATAATATGGTGGTCATTCTCACCCGAAATCTCCTTTATATGTAATGTTATACCACTATTATTTACAAATGCATTAAAAAACTCCCTTACCAATTGGGTTTCAAACTCTCCCACCCTTGGAGTAAACAGTTGTACATCAAAGGATAAATGGGGCCTTCCTGAAATATCCAATGCTATTAATGATAATGCTTCATCCATGGGAGAATAAAGACTTGCATATCGTTTTATACCCTTTTTATCTCCCAATCCTTTTTTAAATACACTACCTAATAGTATCCCAATGTCTTCTACAGTATGGTGCCCATCAACATACAAATCCCCTTCACATTTTAAACTCAAATCGAACATACCATGAACAGCAAATAATGTTAGCATATGATCAAAAAATCCTATGCCTGTGGATATATTTACCTTTCCCTGTCCATCTATATTTAATTTTAGCTGAATATTAGTCTCTGTTGTCTTTCTACTATCTTTCACTACTCTCATATTTTAACCACTTCCCTTAATGTATCTACAAATAATTTATTCTCCTCTGATTTTCCCACAGTCACTCTAAAACATCCATTGAGTTTTCCTCCATTAAATGGTCTAATCATAAAACCCCTTTTAATTAGTTCTTCAAATATATTCTCTCTATCTATACTAAATAATATGAAATTAGTTTCCGATGGATATACGATAATGTCATCTATTTTTTTCATTTCTGCATATAATTTATCCCGCTGTTTTTTTATATACTCTATATTATTACTAATAAATGTCTTTTCATCTAAG
The DNA here is from genome assembly GCF_000620125.1 of Clostridiisalibacter paucivorans DSM 22131. Classification (NCBI taxonomy): domain Bacteria; kingdom Bacillati; phylum Bacillota; class Tissierellia; order Tissierellales; family Thermohalobacteraceae; genus Clostridiisalibacter; species Clostridiisalibacter paucivorans. Next base: position 12,222 of record NZ_JHVL01000039.1, read on the forward strand.
ATAATCTCTCCTACTATTTGTGATATGGCATTTAAATTATATGGAGGTTTTACTGCTTTGATATAATTTATTATCTCAGTATTAGATACAAGATATCCTGTCCTTATACCAGCCAACCCAAATGCCTTAGAGAGAGTTCTCAATACTATTAGATTATCAAACTTATTGACTAATGATATCACCGTTTCTCCACCAAATTCTATATATGCCTCATCTACTACAACTATGGCGTTTGTCTGTTTTATTATTTTGATAATATCTGTTTTAGAAATTATATTCCCTGTGGGATTATTTGGGTTACATATAAATATTACTTTAGGTTTCAATCTTTTACTTGCGTCTATAATTTCATCTACATCTATATTAAAATTATCATCAGATTCTATACCTATATAATTAGCCCCTATAATATCACATCCATGTTTATACATAACAAATGTGGGAGTATGGGCCAACACTGTATCTGATTTGTCCACAAATGTTTCTAAAAGTAGCTTTATCATTTCATCAGAGCCATTTCCTGTAATTATGTTTTCCTGCTCCACTCCCACATATTGGGCTATTTTTTTCGTTAAAATATTTGCATCTGTATCAGGATAGTAATTCAGTGACACCTTTTTAAATCTACCTATTATTTTATCCATCACAAATGATTCCAATATAAATGGGCTTTCATTGGCATCCATTTTATATTTATAACTATATTTGTTGGGCATATAGGGTTTCAGTCCCTTTACACTCTCCTTGACAAGTTTATCTATCATATTTATTCAAACCTCACTTTTATCGAATTGCCATGGGCAGTAAGTCCTTCCCTTTGGGCAAACTCTATTATTTTATCCTTATCTTTGTATAATGCACCTTTATCATAATATATGATGCTAGATTTCTTAACAAAATCATCTACTCCAAGGGGAGAAAAGAATTTAGCAGTTCCTCCAGTGGGTAGCACATGGTTAGGACCTGCCCAATAATCTCCTAAAGGTTCAGGGGCATACTGGCCTAAGAAAATAGCCCCTGCATTTTTAATTTTATACATCATGTTAAAGGGATCTTTAACCATAAGCTCAAGATGTTCAGGTGCTATTTCATTAGCTATTTTTACAGCATCATAAATATCATCTACTATACATATCTTCCCATAATTCCCAAGAGACTTCTCAGCTATATCCCCTCGTTCCAATAATTTCAATTGATTCTTCAATTCTTCTTTTACTCCTAACACTAACTCACCAGATGTAGTAACTAATTTAGCAGATGCCATATTGTCATGCTCCGCTTGAGATAACATATCCGCTGCCAAATATCTAGGATTTGCACTTTCATCAGCAATTATTAAAATTTCGCTAGGACCAGCAATCATATCTATATCCACATCTCCATAGACCATACCCTTAGCAGTAGCCACATATATATTCCCTGGACCTACAATTTTATGAACTTTAGGTATAGTATCTGTTCCAAAGGCCAATGCAGCTATTCCTTGTGCTCCTCCCACTTTTATTATTTGGTCTATTCCTACTATGTAGGCAGCTACTAGTATATCTTTGTTCACCTTTCCATCCTTTCCCGGTGGCGTTGCCATAATAATTTCATTTACCCCTGCCACTTTAGCAGGTATTACATTCATCAACACAGAAGATGGATATGCAGCACTCCCCCCAGGTACATATATCCCTACCTTTTCTATGGGGTTATATAGCTGCCCCAAAACCTTTCCCTCTTCTTCATTGGTAAACCAAGAATCCTTCAACTGCCTTTTATGATACTTTTCAATATTATCCTTTGCTCCCCGTAAAACCTCTATAAATCCTTTATCTACTGAATTTATAGCCTCTTCAATCTCTTTTTCATTTACATATAGTGCATCTAATTTTGTATTGTCAAATTTATCTGTATAATAATACAGTGCTTTATCACCTTGTAGTTTTACATCATTTATAATATCTTTGACAATATCTTTGAATTCATCACTATAATTTTTTTCTCTTTTCACTTGTTTTATAAAGCTATCTACTTTTCCATTTTTCAAGTTAACTACATCTATCACATTTACTACCCCCAATGATAACTCCATTTATTCCATCAATTAAATCTTTTATTCTTTTATTTTTGATTTTAAAACTGACTTTATTACATATTAGTCTGGCACTTATATCATACATATCTTCAATAATCTCAAGGCCATTGGCCCTTAGAGTATTACCTGTTTCAACTATATCCACAATAACGTCAGACAATCCCACTATAGGTGCCAATTCCACTGATCCATTCAGCTTTATTATTTCTATTTGCTTCTTAGTCTCTTCAAAATACCTCTTTGCCACATTGGGATATTTAGTAGCCACCCTCAACGGTAGTCCATTTATTCGTCCATTATCAAAATCTTTAGTAGATGCCACTGAAAACTTACATTTTCCAAAACCTAGATCCAATATTTCATATACATCCCTTTCTTCCTCCATTATGGTATCCTTACCAACTATTCCTAAATCCACTGCTCCCCTTTCCACATATACAGGTACATCACTGGCCTTTACCATTACAAACATAATTTTTTTGTTCTGGTTTCTAAATATAAGCTTCCTAGAATTGCCTTCCATTTCTTTGCATTGAAACCCAGCATCTTTTAAAATTTTGTAGCCCTTATCTCCCAATCTTCCCTTGGCAAGGGCTATATTTATATATTCCATAATATTACCTCTCCTTTAGTGTATAGATGCCAATGATCTAATCTCTTTTCTTCTATCTATGCTCTTCAAAAAAGTATCCTTATCAATATTGTTTGTCACATTCTTTTTTGTGTTTATTATCTTGTATTTATTGTCATTTAATATCAGTATATTATATATCTTTCTATACATAGCATTTTCTATATATGTCCTTTCATTGCTACAATATTTAGTCTCCACTATATATCCCCTATTCCTCAATTTCTTAGCCAGTACAAATGCATTCTTTCTATCATCCATACTATATAGAATCATATAATCGGTATAATCCTCTATATCAATACTTTGTGTTTTTCTTTTAGCCTTTATTACCTCATCCATATTTATCCCAAACCCTGTAGCTACCATTGAATGCCCAAACTGCTCCATGAGTCTGTCATATCTTCCTCCACTTAATACTATACTTCCATGATTTGCCACATATCCCTTAAATATTGCCCCAGTATAATAGTCTAAATCAGTTATTAGCCCTAGGTCTAAAGATATGTATCTATTAAGTCCATAATCTGATATGATATTACAAATTTCTTCCAAATTTTCTATGGCCTTTTTCATTTTATCGTTCAAAGATATTTCCTTTGCTTTTTTTATAATATATGGATAATCACCATATAATTTAGGTATTTCTAGTATTACATCCCCCACTTTTTTATCTATATTCATCTTATCCAATATTTTTTGTATCTCTGGTACATTTTTGTCTTCAATATATTTTCTCAATAGCTTTTGAGTTTCTTTATCTATCTTTCCTTCCTCAAAAAGACCCTTGCAATAATCAGACTGACCTATCTCCAACTGAAATATACTAAAATGTTCCATTAATACTTTAATAGCCAATGCAATCACTTCTCCATCTGCCTCAGCTGTTCCATTGCCAAAATATTCAATTCCAGCTTGAGTAAATTCTCGCTGACTATCTTTGTCTTTACCCTTTATCCTAAATATATTTGATACATAAGATAATTTTAAAAAATCATCCATATCCCTATAATTATTGGCCACCATTCTAGCTATGGGAGTAGTAACGTCTGGTCTGAGCACTAATATTTCTCCAGATTCATCTATTAATTTAAACATCTCTTCTCTTGCCACTGTACCCTCTATGTTCGAAAATACATCATAATATTCAAAAGTAGGTGTGGATACCTCTCTATATCCATAGCTTTTAAATATACTTTTGACATTGTTTATCATATTGTCTTTAAGTTTATAACTTCCAAATGTCTCATCTTGTAATCCCTGTGGCAGCTTATAATTAAGTTCTAACATTTTGACCTCCACCTTCGCTTTATTAGTTTACTGCTTTACCGTACTAAATTATTTAATTATAATAATACTACTAATTTTTTAAAAAGTCAACTAAAAAATGGGGTCAGGCTCACCTTTAAACTTTATTTTAATTCCACTACAATATATTTTTTTGTATATAAGTAACATTTCACAAGATTATCTACTGTTTTTAAATCTATGTCTACAATCTAATATATATGATAATATATAGATATAATCTATTTGGAGGTAAATATGGATAAAATAATAATAATATGTTCAATATTTATAATAATTTTTTATTTTTTTAAGAAAAGTCAGTGGATAGTATTGTATGAATCTAATAATATGGACAAAAGCCGTATATATGAATACCTTTTTTATCTAAAGAATAATAATATTCGATGCAAAGTAAATATGCTTAATTCCAGAGGATTTGGTAATAGTATGGGAAATAGTTTTAATGTAAGAAATCAAGAAACTATTCAATTACGAGTGCATAAGAATGATTACGAAAAAGCAAGAAAATTGATTTCTAAAAAAAATGCATTATAAAATTAGCGTCAGTACCACATTACAATGTAAATATATTATTAATCATTTCCTCTTATTAGAAACATAATGAACTACCACCGAGACAAGCAACGGTGGTTTCAAAAAAAGTTTGGAATTTAACTTTCGACCTAGCTTAACTAGGCAACCCTTATTCTTTTGGGAGTGTCCATGACTCCATTATCCCTTATCTTATGAATCATTTTGGGAATACATTTATCTTTGAGATATTTTCTCATGATATTTACACTTCCGTTTACATCACTATTGATTATCTTGTTTCCTGCTTGGAATAATACCCTTTTAATTCTTCTTGATTTGTTACAATTAGACTTATTTAAATCTTCTAAGTCTATCGCAGAGCAACCACTTGTGTAGCTTTAGTTGATTAAGACTAACTTTATACCCTCTAACTTAGCTTTGTATAACTATGAATATGTTGGCAACAATGACTGGGTTAACTCAATCAACACTCAATTAAAAAATGGGGTCAGGCTCACCTTTAAACTTTATTTACTATTCTAGATATAGTTTGCTCTGAGACCTTAAGTCTATCAGCTAATTCTCTTTGACTCATTAGCTTGTTTTTAATTACTGTCTTAACAAATTTCTCTTTTATTTTGCTAGTTTTTCTATTCTTGGCCCTCCCCATTAAATCTTCATAAATGATTTCATATTTATTTATAAATTGGTTTAATAACTCTTCATATGTTAAATCAAAATTTAACTCTTTATTATATTTTGTAATGTTTTCATTAGGTATAAATTCATAATCACTTTTACATTCAATAATATCTTCTTGTTCCATGAATTTTAAGTACTTACTTATAGCTTCATTCTTCTTGGTTGAAAAAATAGACATTGGAAAATAAATATCACAATATATGGGAGTGTATGTTTTATATTCCCTATGACTGCTCCATCTATAATCTATATCTGCTATCCCTGCTCTTACTGGATTATTATGTATATATTTTATTAATGTGAGTAAATACTGATCTTTATCACATAATATTGACTTATACCTCTGTTCAAATACATGTCCAGTTCTTTCATTCACCTTATTATAGTGTTGAGTAAATGTCTGTTGTATTAATTGCATAGGTTTTGACAATGGTATATCATCCACTTCAATCAATAAATGAGCATGATTATCCATAATCGCATAGGCATATAATTTGCAATCATATTTATCTATGTATGTCTTGACCTTTTTCAAATATAACCCTTTCATTTTATTAGATTCAAAAATATATTGTCTATTATTACCTCTTACTATCACATGATAAAGGGCTCCTCTATAGTGAACTCTTGTTTTTCTAGGCATAAAATCCCTCCTATTAAATGCCTAATATTTAAAAGTAAGCCTGACCCCGTTTCTATTTCATTGCTGGAATAGTAATTGTATATTCTTTTTCATCTATTATTGAATCAAATAAATATATTGGTTGATAAAATCCCTTGGAATCTAATCTATAATCTAATGATATCTTTATTATATCTATAGACTCTATATTATTACTTGAATTAAAATAACGAAACTTTCCATCTTTTAAATCTTTATAAGCCTCTGATTCACTTTTAATTATAACATCTTTAACTTTATTATATGTAACTATATTATTGTGAATTTTTTTGATTGTATTATCATTGTAATATGTACAATATAATACCCCCTCAATCAATGATTGGTCTTTAATATGTTTTTCTACAGTCCATTTATATCTTCCAATATCTTCATTTTTAAATACAGATTCTTTAGGCAGATTTATATTATATTTTTTTAAAGATTTCAGCAAAGTATCTTTGTCTATATTCATAGGTTCTATTTCGTCATCGAAAACAGAAAAATCTGTGTATCTATAACTTCCATCTAAATACTCCAACCATATATTATAATCTGTATTTCCTCTTATCCAATAAATTGCCTTATTTTCATAAATATCTATTTCTATGTTTTGAGTATTAATTCTAAGATTTTCAAAGAAATCAATAACAAATTCTTTTGCTAAATCCTCAGTGTAAGAAGGTGCCTTGTAAATAGGAACTATTCTATTCTCATTATTTAACTTTATATCTAAGAATATCTTTGCATCTTTCATATCTATTTTATAATTATGAGCTATTGAAAGATTGCCAAATTCCTTAAAAGTATAATATGTAAAAATACCTTTAAAAATACCTATTACTAATATCAATGGAAGTAAATAATTTAATGTTCTTAAAAATCTATGTTTTTTTCCCTTTATCAATTCAAATATTCCCATAACAACACCATAACCAATAACAGCCCCTAATAGATTGTTAAAAATATCATCTAGTTCAAATATACCAAAACCTGTAATCAATTGTACACATTCAATTAATAAAGTTAATATGAATGCCAATCCTATAGTCCACTTTTTATTGTGAAAATTTTTATGTAACATGGGTAATAAGATTCCTAAAGGTACAAACATTAATATATTTAGTATAATAAACTGCCAATTTCTAATAGCAAATGTATTCCAAGCTTCTCTATAGGAACTTAAGAAATGGAGATTTGCATTTCCATAAAAACTTCCGTCTCGGTTCAAAAATGTAACTCCTATAAACATGATTATATATATAGTAAGCAAGAACCCTATAAAAGTCTGCCTTTTCTCCAATTTCTTTTCTCCATTCATTAATTTTTTTATATATAAAAAAATAACATATACCTCCAAGTATACTTATCATTATTACAACTGCTATTCCTAAATAAAAATATTCTTCAATCATTCTCACTAATTCGTGTATTCTCAACCCTCATACTCCTTCTAATCCATTTTATGTAAAAATAATGTTTAAAGATGAGCCTGACCCCATAATAACATAATAAAAGCGACCATAAGGTCGCTTTTTCCATTATTTTTCTTCTACTGTATACTTTTCTTTTAATTTCGCTGTTTTTTCTAAGTATAATTTGTTTTGTTTTATAGCAACTAATTGCTTATATATTTGGTCTCTAACTTCGCCTAGAGTCTTTATAGCTGCTGGTTTCTTATCTTCTACCTTTATTATATGGAACCCAAATTGAGTTTTTACAGGTTCACTTACATCTCCAACATTCATATCAAATGCTGCATTTTCAAATTCTGGAACCATTCTTCCTTTACTGAAATAACCTAAATCTCCACCTTTTTCTTTAGATGGGCAAGTAGAGTATTTCTTTGCTCCTTCTTTAAAGGACATACCTTCATTTAGTTCTTTTACTATTTCTTTAGCTTTATCTTCATCTGATACTAATATATGACTAGCCTTTACACTTTCTGGTGCAGTGAACTGTTCTCTATGCTCATTGTAATATTCAGTAACCTCATCTTCAACTACTTCTGCATTATTTAAAAGATCTCTTATAGCATATTGCTTTAATAGACTTTCCTTTACTCTTTCTAATTCATTTTGAAACTCTTCATCTTTATCCATATTATTTTCAATAGCTTCAAGATAGAATAACTGCTGATTAATTAATTCTTGAAGAAGTTGTTTTCTCCCTTCTTCAGAATTGAACTGCATACCCTGTTGAGGTCCCAATCCTTGTAATAAAAAATCTACATCTTTTTCTGTAATCTCTGTCCCCTCTACTACTGCCAACACTTTGTTTTTATCCATATATTAAACTCTCCTTTATAACGTATTCAATTCTCATCATATCAAAAAAAATAAAACTTGTCTAATCTCACCATTGTCACTATTCTTTTATTTTTCTAGGTATGGAAAAATAATTAGTTCCCCATACACCTATGAGTATAACTATCCCCCCTATTCCCTGGTACCAATAAAAACTTTCTTTCAATATAAATACGCCTGCCAATATAGAAACTACTGTAGTCAAATTTGCAAATACCGCTGCCCTTGATGCCTCTAATTTAGACAACATATAGTTAAAAAGAAAAAATGCCACAATAGAGGACAACACTCCCAGATAAAGTACTGGGATTAACAACTTAATATTTGATAGTGGTACAAAATAGTCTGATAAGTTTCCATGATATATATGTTTGATTATAGATACTCCATTAAATACTATGGCTCCAACCCACATCATTACAAAGGTTGTTTCTTCAGGTTTAAATTGCAATGAAGACTTTCTAGACAATATATTATAAAAGCTTCCTGATAGCACCGCTAAAAACAATACTATCCCGCCAATATAATTTCCAGTGGCACCACCCTTCATTATATTTATAAAAAGTACTCCTGATACCGATATTATTATAAAAATTATCTGTGACCTTGATGTCTTTTCCTTCAAAATAATAGATGCTAAAATAGTAACTATTACAGGCATCAAAGCTGTCATCATTCCTGCCTCCGATGATGAAGTCAATCTTATACCTATAGTTTCACATATAAAGTATGATATAGGCTGAAAAAAAGCCAATAAAAACAATATATGTACCCTTTTTCCTGTAAAATCTACTTTCACCTTTCCCATTAACCTTAATATTGTAAGAATTATTGCAGCTATGGCAAATCTATATGCCAATAATTGGAATGGTCTATCTTCTAATTCTATCAATGCTAATTTAGTAAATAAAAATGAAAGACCAAAAATAGTGGAAATCAAAACCCCAGATATAATAGGAAAATATTTTTTTATTTTATCCAATAATAATCATCCTCTATCTTGTGAATACGGTTAGTTGTTAGTAGTTTATAGTTCGTAGTTGGTAGTTGATTGTAGAAATCCTATGCATCATTATGCTACGAACTACGGACTATCCTTTTACTACTAACTTATTTTATATCCTTGTCATAATAATAGTTTCTAAAAAATCTTACATAAAAGAATATTCTTTTCAAATTTTAAATATCTCTTTCAATACCTTTGCAACCCCATCTTCATTATTGGTTTTATCCGTTATTCTATCTGCCACAGATTTTACTGGTTCTATGGCATTTTTCATCGCTATACCCAATCCTGAATGTCTTATCATCTCAATATCATTATTGTCATCACCTATTACTACAATTTCTTCTGCCTTTATTCCCTTATCATCACAATAGGCCTTCAATGAAAGCCATTTTGAACCCAGCGGGTTCATAACTTCAAGTATGGGACCTACTGGAGATAAGCTATTCATTATATGGGAACTATATTTATTGGGATACTTTTCATGCAGTATATTCTGAAACTCATCTAATTCATCATACTTGTTCATATAGCATACTACCAACGCTCTAGGGTCTTTATATTTTAATAAATCCTTTACTTTGACATATCTCTCTATATTTTTTGACATATAGCTAGAATAATTACTATCATCTTCTTCTAACTCTATTATCAAATCGTATCCATCCTCATAGTAATCAGAATGAACTACTGGATACATACCTCTTTTTCTTCCTTCTTTTATCAATGTATAGAAGTCAATATCATTTAAATATTTAGTTATTAACACTTCATCATTACTTATATTTCTCACTATATTACCATTATTAGCCATAATAACTAAATCCATATCCAGTCCTCTAACAAATTCCTTTGCAGACCAATATCTCCTCCCTGTAGCTATAACTATCTCTATTCCCATATCATTTATCTCTTTCAATGCCTTCTCATTTTCTATAGAAATTTCTTTATCATCATTGAGAAGAGTTCCATCTAAATCAATGGCTACTAGTTTATATTTTATTTCAATCACCTCATTTATCGCCACTATAAATACTATATACTAAAGAATTTATTGAATACCTCCATCATATAATAATGGTCCTTTACTCCTCCTAACTCTCTGATAGAATGCATTGCTAACATTGGATTACCCACATCTACAGACCTTATATCCAACTGTCCAGAGGATATGGGTCCTATTGTAGAGCCTCCTCTTTCATCAGACCTATTTACAAATTTTTGAACTGGTACACCTGCCAATTCACACATATGTTCAAATACTGTCCCAGAATCACTGTCAGTAGTATATCTTTGATTTGCATTAATCTTTATTACTGGTCCACCATTTAAAACAGGTTTGTTAGTAGGATCATGCTTTTCAGGACTATTGGGATGAACTGCATGGGCCATATCTGCAGATATTATATAGGAATCGTTCAATCCCCTCAGAAAATCCTCTCTATCTCCATTTAATCCAAGAGTTATCCTCTCCAATATAGTCTTTAACATAGGAGAACCTGCTCCTTGTTTAGTTTGACTTCCAATTTCTTCGTTATCAAAGCATACCATGACCTTCGTCTGATCTGATGGTGAAGCATTAATAAGGGCCTTTATACCACTATGAACCATAGCTAAATCATCTAATTTACCACAGGATATAAATTCTTCTTTAGCACCTATTATACTTCCCCTTTCAAATTCTGATAAATATAATTCAAAATCTTTAATATCAGTATAAGATATATCTAACTCTTTTGCTATGGCATTAACTAAATAATTCTCTCCTTCTAATTTATCATTTATTCCCATAACCAATGGCAATAAATCCTTTTGTTTGTTTAATTCAATACCTTCATTTATTTTTCTATTCATATGAATGGCTACATTGGGAATTATAACCATAGGCCTATCAAAGTTTATAAGTTTACTAATGGGCTTCAGTGGATTATGCCCTTTCATAGTTACCCTACCTGCCAATGTCAATGGCCTATCCATCCAAGTATTTAATATAGGACCTCCATATACCTCTGTATTCAATTTAAGATATTTATTTTTTTCTATAATTTCCGGGTTAGGTTTCACTTTAAATGTAGGGGAATCTGTATGGGCCCCTATTATCTTAAATCCCCTATCTTTTCCACTACTACCTATTTCAAAGGCTATTAAAGCTGAATCATTCTTTACTACAAAATACTTTCCTCCAGTATTTAATTTCCATCGATCTACTAAAGACAACTCCTGAAATCCATTTTCCAATAAATCTTTTTTTATATTTTCTACTACATGAAATGGACTGGGACTCTCATATATAAAGTCTAAAAGCTCTTCTGCCAATTTTCCTTCTCTGATCATAATTTCCACTCCTTATTTAATCTCTTTCAATACTCCCAATAAATAGTCCCAAGTTCTTTTAACAGATGAAATACTCAAACTCTCTTGTGGTGTATGAACATCATACATATTGGGTCCAAAGGATATCATATCCACATCTCCCAGTTTTTCTGCAAAAAGTCCACACTCTAATCCTGCGTGGATAGCAGTAACATTGGGTTTCTTCTCATACATATCTTCATATACCCTCTCAAAGACGTCCCTTATGTATGAATCCTTTCTATATTGCCATTCTGGATATTCCGATCCCATATCTACTTGGGCATCTACCATATCACTAGCTATTTTTATTCTATTATATATTTCATATTTAAGACTCTTTACTGAACTCCTTATGGCATTTTGAAATACTACTTCATCTTTTGATACAGATACTATACCCAAGTTATTAGAACTTTGTACTAATCCTTCAATATCCATACTCATAGTTTGAACTCCAGTAGGTATCATATTTAACAAAAATATAACTCCTTTTTTAGTGTCTTTACTAAAAGCAGCATCAATCTTACCATCATATCTTTCTATCTCTATGGTTACATTGGGATCTGCTGTTTTCAATTCATTTTTTATTATTTTATCTAAATAGTTGACTTTATCCTTCAATCTATTTTCATTTGATTTATCTATAAGAATTATAGCCTCAGCCTCTCTAGGAATGGCATTAGTTTTTGAGCCTCCCTTTAAATCTGCTAACGATATATCCATTTCCTCATCTAATACAGATAATATCCTACCAAGAATCTTATTGCTATTTCCCCTTTCCTTGTTTATTTCCATACCTGAATGTCCACCTTTAAGTCCTTTGACCTTAAGTGTATAAGGTATATAACCTTCGCTAATATCATGCCAATTTATAGGAAGATTAGCCGATACTCTCATACCTCCAGCACAGCTAACTAATAAAACACCTTCTTCTTCTGAATCTATATTTATAAGTATTTTTCCCTCTATATCTTCAGGGTTAATTTGAGAAGCTCCGCCCATACCAGTTTCCTCTTCTGTAGTTAGAAGTACTTCCAATGGTGGATGGGGTATATCTTCTGAATCAAGTAAAGCCACAGCATATGCCACTGCTATACCATTGTCACCACCTAATGTAGTATCTGTAGCCTTTAACATATCTCCATCTATTTGTAATTTCAATGGGTCTTTCTCAAAATCATGACAAGAATTGCTTGTCTTTTCACATACCATATCCATATGCCCTTGTATAATTACCACAGGGGCATTTTCATATCCAGATGTACCTGGTTTTTTTATAATCACATTCATTGCATTATCTTGAATTACTTCAAGGTTTCTTTTCTTAGCAAAATATACTAGATGGTCACTCATCTCTTTTTCTTTTCCTGAACATCTAGGTATCTTTGTTATTTCCTCAAAATATTTTAATACCTCTTTAGGTTCTAGATCCTTTAATACACTACCCATAAATATCAACCTCTCTTTAATATATTTAGATATACTAATTATTATATAGATTTCAATATTATATATAGATTTCCTGCATATAATAACAAAAAAATAAAAAAGCAACTAAAATTAGTTGCTTAGATTATTAACAAGTTAGTAGTTAGTAATTGATGGTAGAAATCCGTAGGATTTCAACTATAGACTACTAACTATAACTAACTATTTCCTCAATTTGATTTATCTTTCATTTTCTTTATTAGCCCTGTAGCGTGACCCATGGGACAAACTACACACCAGCTTCTAGGCTTAAATACAACTCCTAAAATTATACCCATTATAAGAGAAACTGTCATAAATCTAAACATACTAAATGCTATTTTATCAAAATTAGGACCTGCATGGATTAAAGAAATGCTAAATACAGTAATCATAAATATTAATAAGCCATTTTTAAAGGCCTTTTTAGTCATCCCTTTAGGCAAATTATTATTTAGACTTATAGATTTTAGAAAATTCCCTAATAATGAACCCCTAGGACAGTATTTTGCACAATGTATCTTCCCCCTTCCCCTTATTGCATGGTATAGTGGGGCACCCATACATAAAAATCCCAATATCCCAAATCTAAAATCCAATATAGATAATGTTAAAAATAGTATCATGAATATCCATGACCAACTCATATGTGACTTCTTACTCATAAATAATCCCTCCCAGTAATCATGTTAGTGTTATCGATATATTTATATATTATAATATTATGATTTATAAATCAATATGTTTTTATCATTTTTAAACTTTTAAAATATTTTTTGCTATTTTAGCATATTACATTATAAAAAAACCCTTCAAATGTAACTTTGAAGGGTTTTTAACTCTTTACTTATTATATTTTAAACAACACCTAAAGATGCTGCTATAATTGCTACAATTGTTGCTCCAAGAGGTATAACAACAGTACACATACCTAAGTCAGCATAAGATTCCTTATGAGTAAGTCCAGTAATGCCTAATAATGTGATTACTGCACCATTATGTGGTAATGTATCCAATCCACCACATGCCATAGCAGCTATCCTATGGAATGCTTGGGGACTTATACCTAATTCTACTGCCTTCTGCAAATATATATCTCCCAATGCACCCAATGCTATACTCATACCTCCAGATGCCGAACCTGTTATACCAGCAAGAATACTAGTTGATGCCGCCAATGAGATAAGAGGTGTTCCTGGTATGGCTAATATAGCTGATTTAACCAATGCAAATGCTCCCAATGTCTTTATAACATTACCATATCCAACCTCTGATGATGTGTTTATTATTGCTAATAATGAACCTATTGCACCTTTATTTACTGTATCCTTTACATCTGCTAAGTTTTTCTTAAAGAATATTATTGCTACTACTATAGATACCACTAATGCTATTATTAAACTCCAAATTCCCTTTACTTTATCTATACTAGTCCCGTATTGCTCAAGATAAGCACCATCATAATTGCCAAAATAGAATTTACCCAATACAAAGTTTAATCCAAGTACTATAATTATAGGTAATATTGCTGCAGCAAAGCTTGGAAGGTTTGATTGATCCATATCTTTAATATTTTCATTTGGATGATTACCATATCCTTCTCCTGCTGCCATAGCCTTTTTAGACCTAAAAGTTATCCATGTTAATCCACCACCAAACATAACTCCACCACCTATTAATCCTAAGAAAGGTGCTGCCCATGCTGTAGTTCCAAAGAATGGCATAGGAATGGCATTCTGGATCTGAGGTGTTCCTGGTAATGCTGTCATTGTAAATGTAAATGAACCCAATGCTATTGAAGCAGGTATAAATCTCTTCGGTATATTTGCTTCTCTAAATAATGCTGCTGCAATTGGATAAACTGCAAATGCAACAACGAATAATGAAACTCCACCGTAAGTTAATATACCACATGATAATACAACTGCCAATATTGCCTTGTCTTTACCTAACTTTTTAGTTATAAAATGCGCTATAGACTTTGCAGCGCCTGCATCGTCCATAACCTTACCAAATATTGCCCCTAATAAGAATAGAGGGAAGTAAGCCTTTGCATATCCTGCAAAGTTTACCATGAATACTTCTGTATAGCTGGCAAGTAGAGGCACATCACCTGAAAATAATACGGCTAGCATGGCCAACAATGGTGCCAATATAAGTACCGTAATACCCCTATAAGCCAAAAACATCAATAATCCCAAAGAAAGAATAATACCAAATATACCTAACATAAACTTCTCCTCCTCGCTGTTTTATGCACCCAAGATATACCCATTATATCTATTATGTCTATTTAATTACTAATCCCATTTTTTCTTCTTTAAATATAGCTGAATCCATTTCCTTTAGATTTTCAGATACAATAGGCTTAAACTCCATTAAGTCTAAAACATCTTTTTGTAGATCTATCCCAGGAGCTATTTCTGTCAAAACAAGTCCTTCTTTGGATAATTCAAATACTGCTCTCTCTGTAATATATAATACTGGCTGTTCTATTGCAGACGCGTATTCTCCACTAAATGTTATTTGTTCAACTTCTTTTTTGAATTTCTTTACTTTACCTTCATTTAATATTTCAAGTTTTCCATTTCCTGGTTTAACTTTTAATCCTCCAGCTGTAAATGTTCCACAATAAACTACTTTTTTAGCATTTTGTGTAATATTTATAAATCCACCACAACCTGCAATCTTAGGACCAAATTTTGATACGTTTATATTTCCTCTTTCATCACATTGTGCCAATCCCAAGAATGCTATATCTAATCCTCCACCATCATAAAAATCAAATTGATATGGTTGATCTAGGATAGCTTCTGCATTTGTAGATGCACCAAAATCTTGTCCTCCTGCTGGAACTCCACCTACAGGACCTGCCTCTACAGTTAATACCATCTTATCTCCTTGTCCCTCTTCATTTGCAACCATAGCAACAACTTCTGGTACTCCTATACCTAAGTTTACAGCACAATTTGGCATAAGCTCCATAGCTGCCCTTCTAGCAATTACCTTTCTTTCATTAAATTTATAAGGCTTTACTGAGTCTACTGGTATATATGCATTTCCTGCATATTCAGGAAGATATTGAGTTGCAAATGTCTGCATATGATTTTCTTCATCCTCTGCAACAACTACTGCATCTACATATATTCCAGGTATTTTTACCAATTTAGGATCAAGACTTCCTGCTTTTACAACCTTTTTAACCTGTACTATTACCTTTCCACCTGAGTTCTTACAAGCACCAGCAATAGATAAGTTTTCAAGAGATACTGACTCTTCTTCCATACTAATATTTCCGTTTTCATCAGCATATGTTCCTCTTAATAAAGCAAAATCTATAGGGAAAGATTTATAAAGTAAGTAATCTTTTCCTTCTATATCCATAAGTTTTACTATATCATCCTTTGCCATATCGTTAATTTTACCACCATCTAATCGTGGATCAACAAAGGTTTTCAAACCTACATGGGTTAATGTTCCTGGCTTACCAGCTGCGATATCTCTAAACATATGAGATATAGTACCTTGTGGAAGGTTATAAGCCTCTACCTTATTTTCCAAAGCCAATTTTTGTAATTTAGGTGCTAATCCCCAATGTCCACCTATAACTCTTTTAATCAAGCCTTCATGACCAAAGTGGTTTAGACCTCTATCTTTTCCATCTCCTTGACCAGCAGCATAAACTAAAGTAATATCCTGTGGTTTATTTTTTTCTAAAAACCTTTTTTCTAAGGCAATTCCTAATTCTTCCGGAAAACAGTTACCTACAAATCCACCAGTAGCAACTGTAGAACCATCCGTAATCATTTCCATAGCTTCTAAAGCACTAAGTACTTTTACACGCATTTTTGTTACCTCCTTTAAAATTTTTACTCACCCATTATATAAAGCAATTATCATGCCAATAATGAAAGCGTTTTTCATTTTGTTAATTTTTTTTCAAACATGGCTTATATACTATGGTTAACACATCTATTCAATTATATTTTCCCATTATAGATAATAAAAAAACTCAACCGCTGTATAAAAAATATACATCATTTGAGTTTTTTTGACGTTTAACTGTATGTTAAGATGTTTTGAGTAATGTAAATTAATTTTACATGTCTAATCAATTTACGTTTTCTAAGTCATACTGTCTTATTTTATTGTATAATCCCGCTCTACTAATACCTAATATTTTTGAAGCCTTATTTTTATTCCATCCACATTCCTCTAGACATTCTTCTATTACTTGTTTTTCCACATCCTCAATAATTTCCTTTAGATATCCTTGACCTATTTTAAATTTATTATTATTCTTAGTTAGTCTAGAAGGCAAATGTTCTGGCTTTATATATAGATCAGAATCCAATAAATTTATAGCCCTCTCTATGACATTTTCCAATTCCCTAACATTGCCTGGCCAATCATATGCCATCAAATATTCGTATGCCTCTTTAGAAATTCCTTCAACATACATCCCCAATCTAGTAGCAACTTTCATTCTGAGAGCATTAGATAATCCAGGTATATCTTCCTTTCTATCCCTAAGTGGAGGTATAGTTATCTTCATAACATTTAACCTATAATACAAATCATCTCTAAACTCTCCTTTTCTTATGCTTTCCTCTAAATCTTTATTTGTAGATGCTATAATTCTAACATCTATATCCTTTAATACATTTCCTCCTACTCTCTCTATCTCTTTTTCCTGAATCACCCTCAATAGCTTAACTTGCATCTGTACAGGCATATCTCCTATTTCATCTAATAATATAGTTCCTCCATTGGCAATCTCAAATTTTCCTTTTTTCCCACCCTTTCTCGCCCCTGTAAATGCACCTTCTTCATATCCAAATAGTTCTGATTCCAGAAGCTCAGCAGGTATGGCTGCACAATTTAGCTTAATAAAGGGAGCAAGGTATCTTTTACTGGCATTATGTATAGCATGGGCATATAATTCCTTACCTGTACCACTTTCTCCACATATTAATATATTGGAATCTGTCTGAGCAGCTCTTCTTGCCATTTCCTTCACTCTTCTTATTTTGGGAGAGCTACTTATTATATCATTAAAAGAATATTTTGCCCTTCGTTCATTGTCTAATGCACTTTTATAGTACTGAATCTCTTTTTGTAAATTATTTATCTTTCTACTCAATGAATAAAAGTCACTTAAATCTTTGAATATAACCTTTCCTATAGCTCCCACAATTTTACCATCTTTTTTCATAGGCAGTCTCATGGCAACCATCTTATTTCCCCTTATTTCTTGTACCTCACCCATTTCCATTACACCTGTTTGAGCAACTAGATGCATTCTAGTATTTTCTATTACCTCTGTTACATGTTTACCCTCTGGATGAGATTCTTTTACAAATTCCTTATAGGCATCACTCATCATAGTTATAATGCCATTTGTATCTACTACAACAGTCCACTCATTGAAAGCATTCATTATACTGCTCAATACCTCTATCTGCATTCTATCTTCATTGGCTTTTTCTCTTAATTCATTATAAACAGTAAGGTCCTGAAATATTGCTATTGCACCCTTTATATCTTCTCCATCTTTTATAGCTATTCTATTGGTGTTAAACTCTTTTCCTTTATACTTAAAACGCCTATCCAATTCATCTTTACCAGTAGAAAGAATCCTCAATAACTCACTATTAGGAATTATCTCATCTAAATTTTTTTCCATACTATTCTTCTTGTTTAACCCCAATAATTTTCCTGCTTTTTTATTCAGTATAACTATATTTCCATATTTATCAACACCTACTATAGCTTCACTTATATTCTCAATAACGGATTCAAAGCTCTTTTTGAATAAAGTCATAATTCATACCTCTCTTTTTATATCTATAGAATTTTCATTCTTTAAATAATTTTATCTATCTAATTTATGATATCCTAATTTACCTATTTTAAAATATTTTATAATATGCGGTGTTAAAAATGATTATAGCATTTAACCTTTATTTCGTCTAGTTTTACCAAAAGAGCCCCTTAATTATAATTAAGGGGCTCTTTTAGTAAAAATTTAGTGTTAGATAGATCTACTTTATTTTGGGGGCATTACTGTAGCAACGCCTTTTAATACCACATCACCATTTTGATTAGTACATACTGTACTAAGTTTTAAAATATTTTTTTCTTCTAATTTTTCTATAACTTCTATTTCTGCTTTTATAGTATCTCCAAATCTAACTGGTGCAGTAAATTTCATTTCTTGGCCTAGGTATATTGTTCCTGGTCCAGGTAATTTAGTACCTAGCACTGCAGAAACAAATCCAGCAGTCAACATACCATGAGCAATTCTACCTTTAAACATAGTTTTTTCTGATACTTCTTGATTTATATGGGCAGGGTTTAAATCTCCTGTAACACCTGCATATAAATAAACATCTGTTTCTGTAACTGTCTTTTGGAAGAAATCTTTATCGCCAATATTTATTTCCTTCATAGTTAAACCTTTCATAATCAAATACCTCCTCTTTTTATTGATAACAAATTATAAAGGCATTACTCTCTAAAAGGTACTTAATCTATCTCTCAACTATAATTGAAGTACCTTGACCTCCACCTATACAAAGTGTTGCTAATCCTAATTTTGAATCTCTTTTTACCATTTCATGTAATAGTGTTACCAATATTCTAGCTCCTGATGCACCTATTGGGTGTCCCAATGCTATAGCCCCACCATTTACATTGGTCTTTTCTGTATCTAATCCTAAATCTTTTACTACTGCCAATGATTGAGCTGCAAATGCCTCATTTGCTTCTACTAAGTCTAAGTCTTCTACTTTTACTCCTGCTTTTTTCAATGCCTTCCTAGTTGCTGGCACTGGTCCATATCCCATTATTGCTGGATCCAATGCTGCTGAACCATATCCCTTGATTGTTGCCAATGGCTTAATGCCCAACTCATCTGCCTTTTCTTTAGACATTACTATCAATGCTGCTGCTCCATCATTTATTCCTGATGCATTTCCTGCTGTTACTGTTCCACCCTTTTTAAATGCTGGTCTCAATTTTCCTAGCTTTTCTATTGTTGATCCAAATTTAGGATGCTCATCTGTATCTACTAGTATTGGATCTCCCTTTCTCTGTGGTACTTCTACTGGTACTATTTCATCTTTAAATCTTCCTTCTTTTATAGCCTTTTCTGCTCTCAATTGGCTTGTCAATGAAAACTCATCTTGAGCTTCCCTTGTTATATTCCATCTCTCTGCTATATT
>NZ_JHVL01000040.1 GCF_000620125.1 Clostridiisalibacter paucivorans DSM 22131
AAAGAATTATCCTTCGCTAATTATTCTATAAGTATATTTTAGCCTTAGGATATCTCTTTGTAAAAGTGTAATAAGAAATAAAATAAATTAATATGCTTAGAACACTTTTAAGAGTGGTTCTAAACATATTATACGAGGAGGGAAATATCATGAAGAGGTCAAAACGATTTGAAATATTGGAACAAAGAGAAGTAAATAAAGACGGATTTGTAAAAGAATGGCCTGAAGTTGGATTGATAGCCATGAATGGTCCTAATGATCCAAAGCCAAGTATAAAAATAGAGAATGGAAAAGTAGTAGAATTAGACGGAAAAACTAGAAACGACTTTGATATGATAGATATATTTGTTGCTGATTATGCTATAAATTTAGATAAAGCAGTTGAAGTTATGGGAAAAGATTCAACTGAATTGGCAAAGATGATTGTGAATGTTGATGTGCCTAGGGAAGAAATAATTAAATTAACTACAGCTATGACACCAGCTAAGATTGTAGATGTGGTTGAGCAAATGAATGTAGTTGAAATGATGATGGCATTACAAAAGATGAGGGCAAGAAAAACACCTTCAAACCAATGCCATGTAACCAATGTAAAGGATAACCCTGTACAGATTGCAGCCGATGCAGCAGAGGCAGCATTGAGGGGATTCGATGAGATGGAAACTACAGTTGCTGTGGCCAGATATGCACCATTAAATGCATTGGCGTTATTGACAGGAGCACAGGTTGGAAGGGCAGGTATATTGACCCAATGTGCTGTTGAGGAAGCTACAGAGTTAGAACTTGGTATGAGAGGATTAACTTGTTATGCAGAGACTGTTTCTGTATATGGAACTGAAAGTGTTTTTGTGGATGGAGATGATACGCCTTGGTCTAAGGGATTCTTGGCATCTGCATATGCATCTAGAGGACTTAAGATGAGATTTACATCAGGTACTGGTTCAGAAGTATTGATGGGTTATGCAGAAGGTAAATCTATGCTTTACCTTGAGGCAAGATGTATATATGTTACTAGAGGAGCAGGAGTACAAGGTCTACAAAATGGTTCCATTAGTTGTATAGGGGTTCCGGGCTCAGTACCATCAGGAATCAGAGCTGTATTGGCAGAAAATCTTATAACAACAATGCTAGACATGGAAGTTGCATCAGGAAATGACCAAACTTTCTCCCATTCACCAATGAGAAGAACTGCAAGGACACTTATGCAAATGTTACCAGGAACAGACTTTATTTTCTCAGGATATAGTGCTGTGCCTAATTATGACAATATGTTTGCTGGTTCAAATTTCGATGCTGAAGACTTTGATGACTATAATATTATCCAAAGGGATTTAAAGGTAGATGGAGGATTGAAGCCTGTATCTGAAAAAGAAATTGTAAGTATAAGAAATAAAGCTGCTAAGGCAATTCAAGCTGTATTTAAAGGATTGGGATTGCCACAAATAACAGATGAAGAAGTAGAAGCTGCTACTTATGCCCATGGAAGTAAAGACATGCCAGAAAGGGATATGGTACAGGATATAAAGGCTGCTGAAGAGATGATGAAAAGAGGAATAACAGGTATAGATGTAGTGAAGGCACTTCATGAAAATGGATTTGAAGATATATCACAAAGGGTTCTTAATATGTTAAAACAAAGGGTTTCTGGAGATTATCTTCATACATCATCAATAATAGACAGCGATTTTAATGTAATAAGTGCAGTTAACGATCGCAATGATTATATGGGACCAGGAACGGGATATAGACTCAGTGAAGAGAGATGGAATGAAATAAAAGACATCCCTAATGCCAAGAGTCCAGAGGATTTTGAATAGAGATAAAAGCTCGAGAGGAGGTAAAATAATGGCTGTTAATGAAAAAATTATTAAAGAGATAGTAGATGAAGTATTAAAGAGTTTAAATAGTAAAGATAATAATTCATCAAATATTAGCAATAAAAGAGAAGATAATTGTAAAGATGGATTGAAACTTGAAGTACTGGGAGATGCCAAAAAAGGTACTAGAAATGATGAGGTAGTTATAGGTATCGCTCCAGCATTTGGAATATATCAAAATAAAACTATAAATAAATTACCCCATGATAAAGTATTGAGAGAATTAATTGCTGGTATAGAAGAAGAGGGATTAAAGGCACGTATTGTAAGGGTTAATAGAACTTCAGATGTGGCATTTATAGGATTAGATGCTGCAAAGTTAAGTGGCTCAGGAATAGGTATAGGATTACAGTCTAAAGGAACTATTATTATTCACCAAAAAGATTTATTTCCATTAACTAATTTGGAATTATTCCCCCAAGCCCCAGTAATTACTTTAGATGTATATAGGTCTATAGGAAAGAATGCAGCTAAATATGCCAAAGGAGAGTCTCCAAACCCAGTAGCTACAATCAATGATCAAATGGCTAGACCAAAATTTCAGGCATTAGCGGCACTTTTGCACATAAAGGAAACAGAGCATGTGGATAAAAATGCTAAAACTCAAGAGATAAAATTTGAAATTTAATATGTGGAGGTGAAGATAATGAATAATGAAAAAATGATAGAGGAAATTGTAAAAGAAGTAATGATGTCAATGGGTGGAAATATAGAAGAGAAAGTAGAATCTAAGTCTGATAGCAAGAATCTAAATAGTGATATAAATCCAAATAGAGATTATCCATTGGCTAAAAAAAGACCAGAGCTAGTTAAAACACCTACAGATAAAAAGTTAGACGATATAACATTGGGCGGAGTGTTAGAAGGAAAAATAAATGCTAATGATGTGAGGATAGCACCAGAGACTTTGGAGATTCAAGCACAAGTTGCTGAAGGAGTAGGCAGAGATGCCTTTGCTAAAAATTTGAGAAGAGCAGCAGAGCTTATAGCAGTACCAGATGATAGGATATTAGCTATATACAATGCCCTTAGACCTAATCGTTCTACTAAATCAGAGCTTTTAGAGATAGCTGATGAATTGAAAAATGAATACGGTGCAGTAATAAATAGTGATTTTGTAAAAGAAGCGGCAGAAGTGTATGAGAAAAGGGGCATGCTTATAAAGGAATAGTTAGCTGATAGTATCTGGGAGGTTTTTGATATGAAATTAATAGCAGGTATAGATATTGGAAATGCCACCACAGAAACAGCCATAGCTAAAATTTATGACAACGATGTGGAATTTATATCCAGTGGAATAGTTGAAACCACAGGTATAAAGGGAACTAGAGAAAATATTCATGGGGTATTTGCCTCCCTTAAGCAAGCATTAAAAAAGGGTAAAGTAGATATTGAAGATTTAGATTTAGTTAGAATAAATGAGGCAGCGCCAGTAATTGGTGATGTGGCAATGGAAACTATTACTGAAACTATAATTACTGAATCTACAATGATTGGACATAATCCATCCACACCTGGGGGAATAGGTCTAGGTGTGGGATATACAATAAATATAAAAAATATAAAGAATATGACAGAGAAAAAGCCTCTGATAGTAATAGTGCCAAAAGAAGTGGATTTTTTACAGGCTTCGTCCATTATCAATGAGGCCATAGAAAGTGGCATGGATATACAAGGAGCTATAGTACAGAGTGATGATGGTGTCCTTATAAATAATAGAATATCTAAGGTTATTCCTATAGTAGATGAGGTAGCCTTGATAGAGAAGGTACATGAAGGAGTAAAGACAGCTATAGAGGTAGCACCAGTTGGTGGAGTAGTGGAAGTTCTTTCTAACCCCTTTGGTATAGCAACAGAGTTTGGTCTTGACTCCCAAGAGACTAAAATGATAGTGCCTATAGCTAGAGCCCTTATAGGAAATAGATCAGCTGTAGTAATAAAGACCCCTAAAGGGGATGTAAAGGAGCGAAAAATTCCTTCAGGGAAGATAAATGTATTGGGAAAAAAGAGAAAAATGGATATAGATGTAGATGAAGGTGCATCGGCAATAATGGATGTATTAAGGGAATGTAACCCCATAGAAGATATAAAAGGAGAACCGGGTACCAATGCAGGAGGCATGTTAGAGAAAGTAAGACAGGTAATGGCTAATCTTACTAGTCATCATCCCAATAGTATAAAGATACAAGACTTATTGGCAGTAGATACCTTTGTACCACAAAAGGTAAAGGGAGGTCTTGCAGGAGAGTTTTCCATGGAAAATGCAGTAGGTATTGCAGCGATGGTAAAGTCGGATAAATTACAAATGCAGATGATAGCAGATGAATTGGAAAAAGAGATAGGCATTGAAGTTGAAGTTGGTGGAATAGAGGCAGATATGGCCATAAGAGGTGCCCTTACTACACCAGGGAGTAATACACCATTGGCTATATTGGATATGGGAGCAGGTTCCACAGACGCATCATTGATAAGTAGGGACATGGAAATAACATCTATGCATTTGGCTGGTGCGGGAAATATGGTAACCATGCTTATAAATACTGAATTGGGATTAGAAGATAAAGATTTAGCTGAAGATATCAAAAAATACCCCCTTGCTAAAGTAGAAAGTCTTTTTCATATAAGACATGAAGACGGATCGGTGGAGTTTTTTGAAAATCAATTGGATCCTAAAGTTTTTGCGAGAGTAGTAATACTGAAGGAAGAAAATATGATTCCTATCCCTATAAATGAGTCCTTAGAAAAGATAAAGATGGTCAGAAAGGCTTCTAAGAAAAAGGTGTTTGTGACCAATGCTATAAGGGCCCTTAAGATGGTAAGCACAACGGGAAATATAAGAGATATTGACTATGTAGTATTGCTGGGAGGTTCAGCACTGGATTTTGAAATTCCTCAATTAGTTACTGATAGTTTAGCCCAATATGGAATAGTATCGGGCAGGGCAAATATAAGAGGTATAGAGGGTCCCAGAAATGCAGTAGCTACAGGGTTGGTATTGTCATATGGAGAAGTGAAAGCAAATGAATAATAAACCTACTATAAATATATATTATTCAAATAGTATAAAAGACGATTCTTCATATACTCCATTAATATGGGGAATAGAAGAAGAGGGACTTCCCTATCAGTGTGCTTCTAAGGATTTAAATAATGCAATAGAATTGGCATATAATGCAGCAGAGAGTTCTAGATTAAGTGTTGGAATAGGCATAGATAATACTGGGGATGTGGTATTACATTATCAAAAATTAGATAAGGACAAGCCCTTATTTAAGATTAATATAGATGAAGGATCTGATTATCTAAGAAAATTAGGAGCCAATGGCGCTAGATTAATAAAAGGAATACCCTTTAAATCCTTTGAGGATGAAGATATTGAAGAAAAATTTGAGAATTCATTGGATACAGAAAAGGATAATGTGAAACAAGAAAATATAGATATAAAAGATATTGTAACGGAAGTGATAAAGAAACTATACGGTGAGGGGGTGTAATATTTGTATAAATTTGCACTGGGTATGATAGAAACAGTTGGCTTAGCAGCAGGAATAGAGGCTGCCGATACTGCAGTTAAATCTGCAAATATTAAGCTCTTGGGATATGAGTTGACAAGAGGTGGTGGTCTTGTAACAGTAAAGATTGCAGGAGATGTGGGAGCAGTAAAGGCCGCAGTTGAAGCGGGCAGCATTGCTGCTGAAAAAGTTAATAAAGTATGGAGCAAGCTTGTTATACCTAGACCCCATGATGAAATACAAGGATTGATTAAAAGTATGGAAACTGTTGGTTTATGTAATGATGAGACAGAAAAAAAAGAAAAGAAGTCAGAAAAAGAAGATAAAGAAATTGAAGAAGAACACAAAGAAGTTGAAACTATTAACATAAAAGAGGTTGAGACATCAGAAAATCAACAGAAAAAAGAGAAAATAGAACAGGAACCTTTAGTAGAAGAAGATTTAAATGAAGAAAATAATAAAAAAAAAGAAGATATCTGTAATCTCTGTGGGGATCCGAAATGCCCTAGAAAAAAGGGAGAATCCAGATCTCTTTGCATACACAACAAAAATAAAAGGAGGAATTAATAATGGGTGAAGCATTAGGAATGATAGAGACAAAAGGATTGGTAGGAGCAATAGAGGCAGCAGATGCAATGACAAAATCAGCAAATGTTACATTAATAGGATATGAAAAGATAGGCTCAGGATTAGTTACAGTAATGGTAAGGGGAGATGTGGGAGCAGTAAAGGCATCTACAGATGCAGGAGCTTCTGCAGCAGAAAGAGTTGGAGAATTGGTATCTGTACATGTGATTCCAAGACCACATATGGACACAGAAAGAATTTTACCAAAGGTTGATAAAGAATAGTAATGATTGGATTATAAGTATAGGGAGAGAGTTCTATGACACAGATTGATAGGGCACTAATTGAAAAAATAACAGAAGAAGTAAAGAGACAGATACAGAAATATGAAACAGGTATCCCTGTGGGTGTATCCAATAGACATATACATCTTAGTCAGCAGGATTTATATAGGTTGTTTGGAGATGGGTATCAGCTAACTAAATATAAAGATTTAAGTCAGCCTGGACAATTTGCAGCTAAAGAGACAGTAACTATAATAGGGCCCAAGGGTAGCTTTGAAAGGGTTAGAATATTGGGCCCTGTAAGAGAAGATACCCAAATAGAAATATCTGTATCTGATGGATTCAAACTAGGAATAATTCCCATAGTTAAAGAGTCTGGAGATATTGATGGTACACCAGGAGTAATTATAGAAGGGCCTAAAGGAAAGGTTCAAAAAGACCAAGGAGTAATAGCGGCACTTAGACATATTCATATGCCTGTAGATTATGCCAGAGAACATGGCTTTAATAATGGAGATATGGTGACTGTATTGACAGAGGGAATAAGAAAGACTGCATTTTACAATGTATTGATAAGGGTTTCAGATAAATACAATCTGGAAATGCATATAGATATGGATGAAGCAAATTCTTCAGGGCTCAAGAACGGTGACAGGGTAAAGATAGTGAAAAAATAAAGGGAGTATTTATATGAATCTTTCAAATGTAAATGAATACATTGAAAAATTTAATAAACTGATAATGAACAAAGAGAGTAAATTTGAAGAGGGTAATCTAAAGGTAGGAATAGATTTGGGAACAGCTAATATAGTATTGGCAGTGGTAGATGAGGCAGGAAACCCCATAGCAGGAGCATCTAGAGAAGCAAAGGTAGTAAAGGATGGACTAGTAGTAGATTACGTGAAGGCCATAGATATAGTCAGGGAATTGAAGGCAGAGGTAGAAGATATTTTGGGAGAAGATATAAAAGAGGCAGCAGTAGCCATTCCCCCAGGAACCTTGAAAGGCAATACAAAGGCTATAGCCAATGTAGTGGAATCTGTAGGTATAGAAGTTATAAATGTAGTAGACGAACCCACAGCAGCAGCATCAGTATTAAAGATTACCGATGGAGCAGTTGTAGATGTAGGGGGAGGTACTACAGGTATAAGTGTATTGAAGGATGGAAAAGTAATATATGTAGCTGATGAACCCACAGGTGGGACCCATATGACTTTGGTGTTAGCTGGTAGTTATAGGCTTTCCTTTGATGAGGCAGAAAATATAAAAAGAGAGGCTAAAAGGGAGAAGGAAGTATTTACAGTAGTAAAACCAGTGGTGGAAAAAATGGCTGATATAGTAAAGAGGCATCTATCCAATTACCCTGTGGACAAGATATATATAGTTGGAGGGGCATGTAGCTTCAGTGAATTTGAAGATGTGTTTACAAAGTATATAGGGACAGAAAGTGTAAAACCATCGATGCCCCTTTTAGTTACTCCCCTAGGTATAGCATTAAATTGTAATAGGGATGGTGAATAGATTGGGTTTTGATGAAATGATAGAGATTATTGTAAAAGAAGTAGTAAAAAGAATAAATAGTGAAATACAGCCTCCAAAGAAAGAAGCATTGTTGATATTTACAGGTGCAATATCAGGATGTAATGATGCTTTAAATGCATTGAAAAAAATGGGTAAAGAGGGTTATAACTTTAAAGTAGTTTTATCTGAGAGTGCCCAGCAGATATTGGACCAAGATAAGATAAAAGAAGAGCTGGATGTGACAGATATATATGTGGATGGAACTCCAGAGAATGTAGACTATTTGAAAAGGGATATAGATAAAATAGTGATTCCTACATTGACCAGAAATTCTGCTGCAAAAATAGCAATGGGTATATCGGATACATTGGCCACATATCTAGTATCTTGGGGTATAATGTCAAATATCCCCATAGTGGCATCTATAGATGGATGTAATCCTCAAAAGAGTAAATCATCAGCTTATAGGGATATGCTTAATAACAATATAGAGATATTGAAGGAGTATGGAATAGCATTAAAAGAGGCTAAGGATATCTATAAATGTGAAAAAAATATTGTCCAATGTGAATATAAAAAAGAAAAAGAAGTCTTCTTAGAGAAGAAATTGATTACTAGAGAAGATGTGATAAATGCCAAAAATAATAATCAGCAAATATTAGTTTCTAAAAACACTATAATTACCCAACTTGCAACAGATATAGCTCGACAAATAGGAGTTACTATAAAAACCACAAATTAAAGGTGGGTTTCATATGTATATAGGAAAAATAATAGGAGTGGTTGTATCTACCACTAAAGATCAGGGACTTGTAGGAAAAAAACTTTTAATAGTACAACCAATAGATACTAAAAACAATCCCATAGGAAATTGTGAAGTAGCCATAGATTCCGTAGGGGCAGGTGCTGGAGAAGTTGTACTGGTAGCTACTGGGAGTTCTGCAAGGCAGATTTTCAATGATGAAAAATCTCCAATAGATAGATCAATAGTGGCTATAATTGATAACATTGAAGTTACTCAATAAAGGAAGTGATATTTTGGGAAGGATATATACCAAAACTGGTGACAGAGGAGACACTGGTTTGTTTGGAGGTAGTAGAGTTAATAAGGACAACCTAAAAGTTGAGTGCTATGGAACAGTAGATGAAGCCAATTCTATGATTGGAGTAGCGTATTCGCTAGTAAAGAATAGAGAAATAAAAGATGAATTGAGAGAAATACAGAAGAGATTATTTATTGTGGGAGCTGAAATTGCCAGTGATGCCAATGGTGTAGAAAAACTTACCGATAAAATATCTCAGAGAGATGTAGAGTTATTGGAAGAGACTATAGATATACACACAGCAGAGGTTGAACCGCAAGATGGTTTTGTAATACCTGGGGGAGCCGTTTCAGCATCGACGCTGCACATGGCTAGGACCGTAGTTAGGAGAGCAGAGAGGCTCGTAGTTTCCCTGGATAATCAGGTTGAAATCAATAGCAATATAAAAAAATATTTAAATAGATTATCTGATGTATTATTCATAATGGCAAGGGTAGAGGAAAAATATAACTTTATTCAAGAAGTAAAATCAAGGGTACTAGATAGACTTAAAGATAATACAATAGAATGGAATTTGAGCTTGAAACTTAGCAAAAAGATGGCAGAGGCAGCAGAGAGAAAGGCAATAGAAATAGGAGTGCCTGTGGTATTTACTGTGATGGATGCAGGAGGAAATATAGTATTAGTTCATAGGATGGAAGACTCTTTGTTGGCAAGCCTAGATATATCTATGAATAAGGCATATACATCGTTGTCTCTAAAAATGTCCACTGATAAAGTTGCCAATATAGTAAAAGAAGACAGTAATTTATATGGCATACAGTGGAGTAATAAAGGCAGAATAGTTCCCTTTGGTGGAGGTTATCCATTGAAGCACAAAGGAAAAATTATTGGGGGAATAGGCGTAAGTGGCGGCACAGTTGAACAGGATGTTAAGGTAGCATTAAATGCATTAAAGGTATTTGAGATTGAAAGGAGTTAATAATTATGGCTATAGATACAATGGATATAGAAAAAGTAGTAAAGGCAGTTTTGGAAAAAATGGATACCGAAGGTCATTCTATAGAAGGACAAAGTCCCCAAAATGGTATATTTTCAGATATGGATATGGCCATAGAAGCAGCATGGAAAGCTCAAAAGAGATTTTTTAAAGAATATAATTTGGAAGATAGAAGTAGAATTATAAAGGCTATGAGGGAAGATCTCATGGAAAATGTAGAGCTCTTGGCAAGATTGGGAGTAGATGACAGTGGAATGGGAAGATATGAGGATAAACTAGTAAAAAACAAACTTACAATAGAAAAAACTCCTGGAGTGGAAGATTTAAAGGCAGAGGCATATACAGGGGATTCAGGTATTGCATTGATAGAGCTTTCTCCATATGGAGTAATAGGAGCAATAACACCTTCAACTAATCCATCAGAGACAGTAATATGTAATAGTATAGGGATGATAGCAGCAGGAAATTCAGTAGTATTTAGTCCCCATCCTGGTGCTAAAAATATATCAATGAAAACCATAGAAATAATAAACAATGCTATCAAAAGAGCAGGAGGACCAGATAATCTAGTAGTTACAGTGGACAATCCAAGTATTGAGAATGCCCAAAAGATGATGACCCATGAAAAGGTGAAGATGATTGTGGCCACAGGAGGTCCAGGAGTAGTTAAATCAGCAATGTCTAAGGGGAAAAAGGCCATAGGAGCTGGGGCAGGTAACCCACCAGCATTGGTAGATGAAACTGCTGATATAGAAAAGGCTGCAAGAGATATAATAGCAGGATGTAGTTTTGATAATAATTTACCCTGTATTGCAGAAAAAGAGGTAATAGTAGTAGATAGTGTGGCAGATTATCTAATATTTTCAATGAACAAAGAAAATGTATATCATCTAGAGAATAGGGCAGATATAGATAGATTGGTAAAGATAGTATTCGATGAACAAGGAAGACTAAATAGAAAATATGTTGGAAAAGACGCCAAGTTTATATTAAATTCAGCAGGGATAAAATGTGAAGAAGATGTTAGGGCGGTAATAATGGAGGTAGAAAAAGATCATCCTTTTGTATTAGAAGAATTAATGATGCCAATATTGCCCATAGTTAGAGTAAAAGACGTTGAAGAAGGGATTAACTTAGCAGTAGCAGTGGAGCAAGGCAATAGACATACTGCTATCATGCATTCTAAAAATATAGATAACTTAACAAGATTTGCTAGAGAAGTAGAAACAACCATATTTGTAAAAAATGCACCTTCATTTGCAGGGCTTGGATATGGTGGAGAAGGGTATGCCACATTTACTATAGCAGGTCCTACAGGAGAAGGATTAACTTCAGCTAGAAGTTTTGCGAGAAAGAGAAAATGCTCATTGGTAGGAGGATTTTCTATTAAATAAAAGGGACAATATTGTCCCTTTTACAAAGGAAATCGATTGCAATAAAATATACACTCAAAAACAACAAATAATAAAATAGGAGGGATGGAAATGGATGTACAACTGATTTTTGCTGCATTTGGAGGAGGTATATTGGGAGCAGCATTAGGTGCATTACCAGCATTTATATTTACAGGATTTGTAGGACTAATAGGTATAGCAGTGATAGCAGCTGGAGGCTCGGCGGCCATATTGAATGATGTAACCTTTGGCACATTATTAGGACCTCATATTGCCTTTGCAGGAGGAGTAGCTGCAGCGGCATTCGCAGGAAATAAAAGAGAACATTTAGAGACGGGACTAGATATAATAACATCATTGAATAAATGTAAAGACCCCATGGTGTTGTTAGTGGGAGGCTTTTTCGGTATCATAGGATTTGTATTAAATAATCTATTTGTAAATATGAATATACCTACAGATACAGTGGCATTAACTGTGTTTGTATCTGGAGTAATAGCTAGAATATTATTTGGACAAACAGGTGTCTTTGGTAAATTCAATAATATTGATGGACAGAAGAGGACAATAGCACCAGATTCTAACAGTATAGTGATGGACATAATAATAGGATTAGGATTTGGACTAGTTGTATCATATTTGATAATATTGACAGAAATCACTACTTTAGGATTTTGTATAAGTGCGGCATCATTAATATTTGTTCAAATGGGATTTGAGGCTCCAACTACACATCATATAACTATGGTTGCAGGGTATGCGGCTATGGCGACAGGAAATATGCTCATTGGTGCATTGGCGGCAGTTATAGCTAGTATATTGGGAGATTTAATAGGTAGAACAGTGAATAGTCATTGTGATACACATATTGATCCCCCTGCTACTACCATATTTATATGTAGCCTTGTAATCTTTATAGTATTTTAGTAATTAGAATAAGATATGCTTCCATTGAGGCATATCTTATTCCTATGATAAAATAGTTTCTAGTATATTTAAATTTTAAATAATTGAGTAAAGTGGTGATGTGGTTTGAATAGATCTTTGGGATTGATAGAGTTATCTAGTATATCCAAGGGTATAGCTATATTAGATGATATTATTAAAAAAGTGGAAGTGGAGGTACTAACGGCCAGGTCTATATGTCCAGGAAAGTATATGATTTTAGTACAGGGCAATACTAGTTCTACAAAAATAGCAGTAAATACAGCAAATGAATTGGGACAAAAGTCTATATTAAAGAGTGAAGTAATAAATAATCTTAATGCCCATGTGTTTTCTGTAATAAAGGGAAAGATAACACCTAAAAATATAAATGCCCTGGGAGTTGTAGAGACCAGAAATGTTATTTCTTCTATATTAATAGCAGATATGGTATGTGATTCATCAGATGTGGAACTTATAAAGATAAGACTGGGAAATGGCATAGGAGGGAAAGGGTTATTAGCTTTTACAGGAGATGTATCATCGGTGAAAAATGCTGTAGAATATTGTAAACGTAAAGATGAATTATATAAAGGAGTTATAGATTACCAGATGATAAATTATCCCAGTATAACCACTATAAATAGTATATAAATACTTATTATATAACAAAAGATTATTACTTAAAAAAGGAGAGGGTTTCTGTGAATAATGGGAAATCTAATTTAAGTTTAGAGAATATAAAGATACAAGATGTAATTGATGTGGAATTTTTACAAAAGATACAAGATGATTTTGCAGCAGCAGTGGGGGTAGCAAGTATTACCGTGGATTTAGAAGGAAACCATGTAACTAACCCTAGTAACTTTACAGAATTCTGTGATATAGTACATTCAACTAAAATAGGCCATAGTCGATGTGCAGCATGTGATAAAAAAGGTGGAGAAGAAGCTGTAAATACAGGCAGACCAGTTATACATGAGTGTCATGCAGGACTGATTGATTTTGCTGCACCAATAATACTTGAAGGCAAGTTAATCGGAACAATCCTTGGGGGGCAAGTATTGGCAGATTTTCAAGGAAAAAAAAATATAGAGAAATAGCCTTGGAGATTGGGGTAGATGCATCAAGCCTCATAGATGCTTCAAAGAGAGTTAAGAGGGTATCCAAGGATCAAATTCGTGCTGCGGCTGAAGTATTATATTCTTTAGCCAATAATATGGCAAAGGATTGGTATAATCGATATAAATTAAAGGATGCTGCAGATACATTAAATGAGAGTTTAAGTCAAATTGCAGCTACTATGGAAGAGTTGGCAGCATCGGCACAAGAGTTGACTAATACTCAAGATAGTCTAAATAAAGAGATTGATAATGTCAATGATATGTCTGAACAAATTAGCCAAGTGCTAGAGTTTATCAAAAAAATAGCCGATGAAACTCAAATGCTAGGTTTAAATGCTGCTATTGAAGCCGCTAGAGCTGGAAATGCAGGGCTAGGGTTTGGAGTCGTTGCAGAAGAAATAAGAAATTTATCTAGTCAGTCTAAAGAAACTGTTGGTGAGATAAGGTCTTTTATTGAGAATATTCAATCTTCAGTAAAAAATACTGTGAAAATGGGAGATAATACTGCATTAGTTACAGAACAACAGGCAGCAGCCGTACAGCAAGTAACTGCAAGCATAGAGGAGATAACAGCTCTATCGGAAAATTTAAATGAACTTGCTAAAGGGGATAATTAATCTGGATTTTTGAATGTTCAAAAAGTTTCTTGACTTATATTTTCTAAGCTGTTATAATACCTATAAATCATTTCGAAGGAGAATAAAGAATGAATACTTTACTGAATATATATACACAATTCTTTTTTAATAGCCAATTTAGATAGGGTTTGTACCTATGCCTAATTAGACATAGATATAAACCCTAAAAGATTAACAAAATTGTTTTTTAGGGTTTATATCTATGTTGGCGTATATTTAATAAATATGTGTATCTATATTTGAGTAATATTTTTTATATATTAATATATATGTGAATTGAAGCCACATAGATCAAAATGGTCTGTGTGGCTTTTTATTTTGCAAAAAATATAAGAAGGGAGCAATAGTATATGGATGCAGTAATAGGTGTTATGATTCAAAGCTTAATATTAGGAGTCATGGTATTGGGAGTATATATAAGCTATAGTATTTTAGATTTTCCTGATATGTCGGCAGATGGAAGTTTTGCATTGGGAGGTGCCATTGTAGCGGTAGTGTTGGGATATGGTATATCTCCAATAGTCGCAACTATATTGGCAATATTAGCAGGGCTCTTGGCAGGACTTTTGACAGGGATACTCCATGTGAAGGCCAGAATATCTAATCTTTTGTCGGGAATTTTGGTTATGGGTATTTTATATTCACTAAACTTAAGGATTATGGGAAAGGCCAATATACCTTTGTTTAATGAGAGGCATGTCTTTACAATTATAGATAACCCATTGATATTTTCCATAGTAATGATAGTTTTAGTAAAATTAAGTTTAGATACATTTTTAAATACAGGACTGGGATATACATTGAAGGCTGTTGGAGATAATGCCCAGATGGTAAAGTCTTTAGGTATAGAAATAGGTAAGGTAAAGATATTTGGATTGATGATTTCCAATGGATTGATAAGTTTATCAGGGGCAATTATGGCACAATATCAAGGATTTGCAGATGCATCCATGGGGATAGGGACATTGGTATTGGGTATTGCATCTATCATAGTAGGGCAAGTAATATTACAAGGGATAAATAAGATAAAGGAAAGTAGTAAGATTTTATTGGGTACTATTGTATATCAAATTACTATATATTTAGCCATGAATATGGGATTAGGTGCTACAGATTTAAAGATGATTACATCTGTAGTAATAATACTATTTTTGGCATCTGGACAATTTAGACAGAAGATATCATTAAAAAGACGATCTGTAAGGGGGTGGTTAAATGTTAAAAGTGGAAAGTCTATCAAAGAGATTTCATAATCCCTATGGTAAAGATAATATAATATTTTCCAATCTGTCATTAGAGATTAATAAAGGAGATTTTGTAAGTATTATAGGGAGCAATGGAGCTGGGAAGTCCACATTACTCAACATAATATCGGGGATCATAGAGCCTTCTTTAGGTAGAATAAGCTTAAAAGATGAAATACTTACTGATATGCCCCAGCATAAGAGAACTCAAATATTGAGTAGGGTATTTCAGTCACCAGATATGGGCGCCTGTCCTTCGATGACAGTAAGGGAAAATCTGTCCATGGCATTAAATAAAGGAAGATTATTAAATTTGAGGAGATGTCTTAGACATAGTGATGAATATTTGGAAGGGATATTAGATGGTGTACCATTAAACTTAAAAAGATATATGGATGTAGAAGTTAGATATCTTTCTGGAGGACAAAAACAGGCATTATCATTGGTTATGGCAACTATATCATCACCTAATATATTGCTTTTAGATGAACATACAGCTGCCTTGGATCCTAAGACCTCAAATGAAATTATGGATTTGACTGAGAGGATAGTCAATGAAAGAAATATAACAACACTCATGGTTACCCATAATTTAAAACATGCATTAGAATATGGAAACAGGCTAATAATGCTTCATAATGGAGAGATTATATTAGATGCCTATGAAGAAGAAAAGAGAAAAATAACTATAGAAGATATATTGTCAAAATTTGAATATGCAGTATAAATTAAAAGGGAGATGATAAAGATGATAAGAAATATGATTAAAATAATTATAGTGACAGTCTTAGGAATATTGGTATTGGCAGGGTGTGGGAAGACTGATTCAGCTCAGAAGAAGATAGAGATAGGAATAAGTCAAATAGTAGAATATAGTGCATTGGATGAAAATAGGGAAGGATTTCTAAAGGCCCTAGAGGATAATGGTTACAAGAATGGAGATAATATAGAAATCGAATATCAGAATGCCCAGGGAGATTTGGCTACAGCCCAGACTATAGCTAAAAATTTTGTATCGAAGGATAAAGAGTTAATATTTGCCATAGCTACTGGATCAGTACAAGGGTCATATAATGCTACTAAAGATATACCTATTTTATTTAGTTCTGTAACAGACCCTGTGGCAGCAGGGGTAGTTGAATCTTTAGAAATGCCAAATACTAATGTTTCTGGTACATCAGATTATATACCTGTGGAAAAACAGATGGATTTAATTAAAAAATTTGTTCCCAATGCTACTAACATAGGGGTCATATATAATACCAGTGAAGTAAATTCTCAGGTACAGGTGTCTAAATTGAAGGAAAGTGCAGATGAATATGGGTATAAAATTGTGGAGGTTGGAGTGACTAGTACCAATGAAGTAAATCAGGCTATATCAAGTTTAACCAAAGATATAGATGTATTATTTGTACCTACTGACCAATTGGTGGTATCGTCAATGCCTGTAATAGTTCAGCAGACTATGAAAAAAAATATTCCTATTATAGCATCTGAAAAGGGCTCAGTAGAATTGGGAGCATTGGTTACCCAAGGAATAAATTATTATGATTTGGGATATAAGACAGGTGAAATGGCTGTAAAGGTATTAAATGGAGAAGATATTTCTAAAATGCCTGTAACAATGATGGATGAGATGGAGATAATAGTAAATGAAGATTCCTTAAAGGCCCTAGGCATTGATAAACCACAGGATGAAAATATAATTTATATCAATACAAAAGAATAGATGCAGTATAGCTAACCATCTTCTATAAGTGGGATATGAATTTTGCCTATGCCATATGTAATCAAAAGCAGTTGAAGATATCTGTACTAAATGGTATAGTATAGATGTAAGTAATTAGGAAATTATGCTGTGAATCAGTATGCAAATGTGGAGGGATTTTATGGAAGAAAAGATGTTTGAATTATTAGAAAAAGTGTATATTGAAGTGCAGGATATGAAGGGCAGAATGGAAGGTATAGAAGGCAGAATGGAAGGCATGGAAGGCAAAATGGAAGGCATGGAAGGCAGAATGGAAGGTATGGAAGGCAAAATTGAAGGCATGGAAGGCAAAATTGAAGGCATGGAAGGCAAAATTGAAGGCATGGAATCCAGAATGGAAGGCATGGAAACTGAAATGCGGCAAGGGTTTCTTAGACTTGAAAATAAGATGGATGAAAATGATAGAGCACTATATGATGGATATAAGCAAAGTATTGAAGGAATAACAGATATTAGACATAAATTAGATAAATTGACAGATAAAGTGGAAAATCAAGAAATAAGATTACAGGTATTGAAGACAGCCAAGTAAAAAACTTGACAAATATAAAGGTATGGAATAAAATATGACTACAAAGTCACATGACTATGTAGTCATATTTTTTTAATCTCAAGATGACTATGTAGTCACATACTATTTAAGGAGTGATTATATGCCAACAGATACATTTTTCAATTTATCAGAAGAAAAGAGAAATAAAATTCTAAATGTGGCCATAGATGAATTTGCAGAGTATTTTTATCATAATGCCAGTATAAGTAGAATAGTAAAAGAGGCCAATATAGCAAAGGGGAGTTTTTATCAGTACTTTTCAGACAAGAAAGATCTATTTAAATATATTATGGATATATCAGCACAGAAAAAATTAAAATATTTGGCTAAAAGTATAGAT
The DNA here is from genome assembly GCF_000620125.1 of Clostridiisalibacter paucivorans DSM 22131. Taxonomy (NCBI): domain Bacteria; kingdom Bacillati; phylum Bacillota; class Tissierellia; order Tissierellales; family Thermohalobacteraceae; genus Clostridiisalibacter; species Clostridiisalibacter paucivorans. The sequence continues at coordinate 17,790 of NZ_JHVL01000040.1, forward strand.
GAACAAAGAGAAATGGATTTTTTTCAAAGGGTTAGAGAAATCTATATTATGGGGTTAAGATTTGCAAAAGATCATCCAAAACTTCAAAAGATAGGTATAAATTTAGTTCTTAGTCATGATGAAGGATTTAAAAGAGACATTTTAGGGGAAAATATCCCTAAAAGTGATGAGTTATTTGAAAAGTTGTTAAATCAAGGTATAGAAAGTGGAGATATAAACCCAGATATAGATTTGAAAGTGGTAGCCCACATGATAACTACCATGAGTATATCCATCAGTGAATATTTTCTAATGAAAATGGGAGATAAAGATATTATGGACATTATGAATTTAGTAGATAATATGCTAGATGTGTTTAAAAATGGAATTAAAAATGAAAGGAAGTGAAACTAAATGTTAGATGTAAAAAATCTTTACCATTCCTATACAAAAGACAATAGATATGCTGTAGAAGATGTAAATTTTGAAATAAAAGCAGGTGAGATATTTGGTTTTTTAGGACCCAGCGGAGCGGGTAAATCTACTACCCAAAATATATTGATAGGTTTATTGCCATTGCAAAAAGGAAAGGTGGAATTATGGGGAAAGGATATAAAGAAGTCAAAGGGAGAATTTTTCAATCAGATAGGGGTATCTTTTGAACAACCTAATGTATATAAAAAGCTTAGTGGCTTAGAAAATCTGAATTTTCATAAAAATATGTTTGATGTACCCACTGAAGATCCCATACAGTTATTGAAAATGGTAGGATTAGAGGATGCGGCCAATAAAAAGGCAGGAGGATATTCAAAGGGTATGTTACAACGATTAGTATTTGTGAGGTCTATGATTAATAATCCTAAAATCTGGTTTTTAGATGAACCAACATCTGGACTTGACCCCAATACTGCCAATAAAATTAAAAATATAATAAAAGAAAAAAACAATATGGGCACCACCATATTTTTGACTACCCATAATATGCATATAGCAGAGGAGCTTTGTGACAGAATAGCCCTTATAAATGAAGGCAAGATAGAGCTTGTAAATTCTCCTAGAAATTTGAAGCTTAAATATGGAGAAAAACTTATAAAGGTAGAATACAAAGAAGATGGAAATATGAAGACAGAGAGACTTTCTATTGTAGATGAAAAGGATAAGAAGAGATTAAATGGTCTTATAAATGAAGGTAAAATAGAGACTATGCATTCCCAAGAGGCAACATTAGAAGAGATATTTATAAAGGTCACAGGAAGGGAGTTGAGTTAAAAATGATTCAGAGATTTTTAGCTCTAACCAAGAAAGATATTATAAATGGATATAGGAATTATTTTTTTGTTGTGACCATATTTATAGCAGTATTCTTCGGGCTTGTTATTAATTTTATAGTGCCTGAAGATACCAGTATTAAACCTGATTTATATATTTATAATAGTTATGATGGTGAATATGTAGGACTTATGGATGGAATAATTGAAGGCTCTCAACAAAAACATAGTAATATGTATATGTTGAAATCTAAGAGAGAAGTAGTAGAAAATATGAAGGATAATTTCAATAGTATAGGTTTAGTGATTCTTGAGAAATCAGGATTACCAAATATGGAATTTATAATGCAGGGTTATGAAAATGAAAAGATTGTAAATACCTTAATCTTATCCATGGAAGATGATATTAAAAAGAAAATTTATGGAGATATAAATATAGATACCATAGTGTTGAAACAGGATATGGAGTTAGCTGATATACCCTTTAATAAGAGTATATTGCCCATGTTTTTAGTTATGGAGCCAGTATTATTGGGATTTATAATGATTCTAGCCCTTGTATTTATGGAAAAAGATGAGGGGACTATAAAGTCATATATGGTATCTCCCGGTGGAGTATCCGAATATTTAGCAGCTAAAATTGTATTTATGATAATTTTGGGGTGGATATCGGCTGTTATAAGTACATTAATGGTAGTGGGAGTGAATGCAGACTATATAAAATTATTGTCAATAGTAACGGTAGGAGGGATATTTGCATCGGGATTGGGGCTTATAGTGTCTAGTTTTTTTGATAATCTGTCTAAATCTATGGTTTGGATAATGATAGTTAGTATACTACTATCATTGCCATTTATATCATATTTTGTACCCAGTTTTGCACCTAATTATATAAGACTGATACCAACATATTCATTGCTATTTGCCATGAAGGAAGCAGTATTTCCCACAGGAAACACAGCTATAATATATAATACATTAATTACATTTTGTATACTGGCAGTTATAAATTATATATTGGCATTATTAGTATATAGATATAATCTATCTAAGATGTAAAGGAGGAAAATATGAAGAGAATATTAGCCATATTCAAGAGAGATATAATTAGTAGTTTAAGAGAATTTATGCTCATATATATGATGGTGGCTCCAATACTTTTGGCTATAGGTCTTAGATTTTTCATACCAAGTGTTGGTTCTGCCTCTATTCAATTTGCAGTGGATAATAGTGTAGATAAAGATATAATAGATATATTCAATAGATATGGAAATGTGGAAAGATATGATTCGGTCGAAGATGTTAAAAAAAGAGTCAATAGTATAGATGATATAGCAGGGGTAATTGTAGATGAAAAAAATAATTTTAAGTTGATATTAGAGGGCAATGAGTCCCATGATACTGAAGAAATACCTAAAAAGATAATTAGAAGCATAAAATATGAAGATGGACTCAATACTGGGCATTCAATAACAGATATTGGGATTAAAAACTCTCCTATAGCCACAATAGGAACAACATCCCTTATAATTATGGCCATAGTTATGGGAGGTATAGTAATAGGGCTCAACATAATAGAAGAAAAGGAATCGGGAACAATAAGGTCATTGATTGTATCTCCAATGAGCAAAATTGAATTTATATTGGGAAAGAGTGTAATAGGTGTCATTTTGCCCATAATACAGGTTTATATAATTTTATGGATACTGGGCATGGCCAATGTAAATATATATATGGTGTTGATTTTGACATTGATTAGTATGTTGCTGACCATAACAATGGGATTTTTAATCGGAGTTATAAGTGGAAATCAGATAGCAGGAATTGCAAATTTAAAATTATTGTTTCTGATCGTATCTTTATCTATAATAGGAGCAATAATGCTTCCACAGAGCAAACAATTTTTACTGTATTGGGCACCTCCATATTGGTCATTTATAGGATTTAGGGATATCTTACTTCATAATATTACATGGTATCAATTATTTATATATTGTCTATGGATATTGGGATTAAGTACTATAATATTTATGTTGGTCAGAAAGAAAATTAATAACAGATTATCTTAGGAGAAAGTTATAAGTTAGTAGTTAGTAACTACTAACTTTTTTATTTACAAAAGAATATATATAGTGTAAAATTACACTAAAAGAGAAAAGAGGGTGAAATATTGGATAGAGATAAATTTGTGGACATGGTAAATGACAAATTAAAGCTGATAAGAAACGAATATGATTTTACCCAGGATAGGATGGCGGAAATTATAGGTATATCAAAAAAGACTTTAGTACAGATAGAAAAGGGTAGGTCCAGCTTAGGATGGACAGGGGCTGTAGCAGTATGCACTATATTTAAAGATAGTGAGATATTGCAGATGATATTTGGAGGAGATACTCAAGATATTATATTGTCAATTGCATTTGAAAATTACGATAAGAATTATGAAAATACCATGGGTGGCAAAGTGTGGTGGAGAGATGTAGAAATCAACGGGAATTATAGGATACAACAAAATATAATAAGCAATCACTATAGGATATTGGATGGGGACGATAGGAGGATAAGTTCTTCTTTTGATATTGAATATATAAATAAAAGAATGAAGGAACTTTTAGGAGATGAGTAAATATGATTACAAATATACTTAGAAGATTAATACTTGGAAAAAAAGAAAAATTTACATTTAACAGATATAAAAGAGGAAATATAGATTTCGAAACTATAGGAGATAGTATAGGGTTATATATCCATATACCCTTTTGCAAAAGTATTTGCCCATATTGCCCATACAACAAGATATTGTATGATAAATCCTTAGCAGAAAGATATAGAGATGCCATTATAGAAGAATTAAAAATATATAAGGATATAATAAAGCAAAGAAAAATTACATCCATATATATAGGAGGTGGGACTCCTACATTAATGACATATGAACTCAAGGATATATTAGTCTATATTAGAAATAATTATAATTTTTCTGGGGATATAGGAATAGAAACTCACCCCAATGAAATCAATAGTGAAATCTTAGAAGAAATAAAAAACATGGGCATAACTCATATAAGTGTAGGGGTACAGACATTTAATAATGATACTCTTAGTATTATAGGAAGAAATTACAATAGAGAACATATTTATCAATCACTGGAATTGATAAAAAAGTTTGATTTTAAATGTGTAGATGTAGATATAATGACTAATCTTCCTAATCAGACATTGAAAGATATAGAATATGATATAAAAACAGTGTATTCCTATGATATAGATCAACTTTCCATATATCCTTTAATTATGTTTCCTATGACAGGAATGAAGGAAGCTATGAAAGATAAGGAATTTACAAGATTTGGAGAATTAAAGGAGGCAAAGGTGCTTAAAACTATAGATAATATATCTAAAGAATATGGCTATAGCAGAAGCTCCATATGGACCTATGGAAAGGATGAAGATACTAGATATACATCTGTAACCAGGGAGAGTTTTATAGGATTAGGGGCCGGAGCAAGTTCATATTTTGGTAATTATTTTTATCTAAACACTTTTGATGTAAATGCTTATATAGGGGCATTAAACAAAAAGAATATAGCTATTAATATATTTACAAAAATGACAGATAGGGAAAGTATGGCATTTTGGCTATTTTGGAGATGTTATGATGGAGTAATTGACAAAAATAGATTCTTTAAGATGTATGGTAAAGATATGAAAAAGGAATTTAAATTATTATATAAGATTATGAAGTTATTTAAGATAGTAACAGAAAAAGGGGACAAGCTTATACTTACAGACCTGGGAATATACTTATATCATATGGTGGAAAAGAGGTATTCTACACATTATTTAAACGATATGTGGCAGCAATCAATGGAGGAACCATGGATAAAAGAGCTTAAATTATAGGAGAGGAAAGTCATGAAAATAAAACATTTTTTATCTTTAAGTTATTTTGGAATTAAAACTTTAATATCTAAACAGAGAAAACCTATATTAGGGACAATAATATTGACAGATTATTGTAATTTACATTGTAAACACTGTGCTGTAAATAATATTAAGGCTACTATGTATCCATATGAGGACATAAGGGCTGAAATGGAGAAATTTTATGATGAGGGCATAAGGATATTATTTTTTTGTGGAGGAGAAACCCTACTATGGGAAGATAAAGGCAAAACAGTTAGAGAATTGATAAAAGAGACAAGGGAAATAGGATTCTATATAGTAAACGTAGTTACCAATGGTACAGTAACGTTGGACATACCTGAAGCAGATATAATATTTTTGAGTCTTGATGGATTAAAGGACAGCCACAATATCATTAGAGGAGATACCTTTGATACTATAATGGAAAACGCAGATAAGGCCAAAAACTCCAACATATGTGTATATATGGCGGTTAACAAGTTGAATTATAGAGATATAAAAGGAGTTACACAATTAGTAAATAACCATCCAAATTTAAACTCTATATCCTTTAATTTTCATACCCCTTATAAAGATACAGAGTATCTTAAACTTGATGAAGGGGAAAAAATACAAGCGGTAAATACTATTAAAGAGATGATAAAGACTAAGATGCCAGTATTTAATCTATATAATAGTTTAGATGTATATCTAAAAAATACTTGGAAAAGACCATGCTACCAATGTATAGTTAGCGAATTGGGTAAAAGATATATATGTGGTAGATGTGTAGAAGAAGATGGACTATGTGATGAATGTGGCTATCTATTTTCAGTGGAATTTTCAATGTTATTTAGTGGAGATATAAAAATTATATTTGAAGTGCTTAAGACATATCTAAAGTATGTATAACATGTTTCTTTAGCAATGGCACTATAATATACACAATATTAAGAATATATAAACTTCTATTTTTGGCATAATATTATAATTTTTACATATTTTATATGTTATACTATTATTGTGATTACATAAACTTGAAATTTTAAAAAATTAATTAGAATGGGGGAATTAAAGTATGAAAAAATTTTTTTGTTTTTTAACAATTTTTGCATTGGTATTTTCAATATCTACAACTGTTTTTGCTGAAAGAAGTAAAGAAGTAGAATTTAAAGACTTGATAAATTGGGCTGAAAATAGGGGATTTAGAATTGATGGTGATATTTCAAGTGTTGATTATGATAGTTTAGATCTTAATAAATTGAAAAGAGATTTGGAAGCAGTTAGTTCATTAGGAAAAGAGCTGAATTTTGAAGAATCAAATTATTTACAAAAAGAAAATCTAAATAATTTATCAATTAAACCAACAATAGGAACAAGAGTTTGGGATGAAAAAATTGTACCAATGCTTGTAAAAAAAACTTATAGTGGGACTAAAGATGTTGATGGTGAAGATTATAATTTTAAAGTGTATGTATATATAGATTATAATTGTTTAGTGAGTAGAGTAAATGGTGAAGTTTTAGGAATTGATAGCATTAACAGTGTAACATCTGATGGAGGACAAGCTTCATTCATTAGAGACTATGAGCATGATAGTGGCACAGAAGTTTGGGAGATATCAAGTAAAAGAGCAAAAGTTAGAGGACAAGGTGTTTTTAAAGTTGGAATAGGTGATAATTTTTCATTAAATTGGAGAATTATTTTTAAAGTTTCATTTAAGGCTGGAGAAGGTAAAGCTATTTAATTTTGGAGCATAGATTATGTTTATGGATATAATAGTGATATTGACGCAACTAATATTTATATTTTTGATATTAATAGTGTTGTTTAGTCCAGTTTTAAGTAAAATAATTGGAAATAATTATTTTATAAATATTAAAGAAAATAAAGATCTAATTTTACAATTCATATTTTCCAATGGATTATTAATGCTAACTCTGTATGGATTAAGTTATATGGATTTGACTATTTATAAAGTAGTTTTTAAAATTTTAATTTATTTGATTATATATATTAATTTTTACAAAATTATAAAACTTGTTAATTGTAAAAAATAAATGTTTAGAGAAAAATGATCTGTCTTAGTAGGTTGTATCAAAAACTTTGTAAAAAGTGGAAAAAATTTTTATATCAATAATTAAAAATGAAAAAGAACCTATATAATAGATAGTTTAAAAAGTTTATCTATTAGAGGTTCTTTTTTATATTAATGAAACTCATAGGGTTCCCACCATAAACTATGGACTATATTTACATCATAGACATCATTTGTTCCATAGCTCCTGATTGAACCATTTTGGTCATCCATTGTTGAGCTATCATGGAATTTAACGTAGATATAGTGGGAAAAGAGTGTTGAGTCATTGCTATATTGAACATGGAAAGCCCATTTTGCATAGCCAATGTCCATTCATGGATTAATTCACTGGCTGATTCACCTATTATGGTAGCACCATAAATCTTTCCTGTATTATCAGCCAAAACTTTAATGAACCCTTCTGTTTTACTATCAGCTATGGCTCTACCATAGTTTTTATATTCCATCTGAATAGGCATATATTCTATATTTTTTTCTTTGGCTTGCTTTTCAGTTAATCCCACTTGTGCTACTTCTGGCTCAGTAAATACAGACCATGGAACTAGCCAATTTTCATTTTTAAATGATTCAATAGGTTCTGGACTCAGGGCATTCATAAGGGCTAACATCCCTTGATGCATAGCGGCATGGGACAATAGAGATTTTCCGTTGCAATCTCCTATGGCATAGATATGATTTTTATTTGTTCTATAATAACTATCTACATTGATACCCTTTTTATCATATTCTATCCCTCCATTTTCAAGGGCTAGTGGTTCCAATACTGGAGTTCGTCCTGTGGCCACAAGTATTTTATCTGATTCAAAGGTGCCTTTATCAGTATATGTGTAAATTTTATTATTTTTTTCTTCTACTTTTTCTATATTAGTACTATTATAAACCTCTATATTTTCTTCTTTAAATACTTCTTCCAACAATCTACCTGCATCTTCATCTCCCACGGGTATTAGATGGGGGTCCATTTGGACAAGAGTGACCTTAGAGCCTAGTCTTGCAAATGCTTGAGCCATTTCTGATCCTATAGCACCTCCTCCAATTATTGTAAGGGTTTCAGGGATAGATTTTTGTTCAAACAGATTGGAATTAGTCAATATAGGTACTTCTTTTAATCCGGGAATTGGAGGAACAAAGGGCTTGGTACCAGTGGATATAAATATATTTTTTCCTTTGTATTGCTCATTTCCTACTTCTACTGTGTGTTCATCTATAAATTTTGCTTTACCTTTATTTAGAATTAAATCTGCTTTTTCAAATACATTATTTGTCTTATTGCCATTGATACTTTGAATCTTGTTTCTTACTATTTGCAAAGGATCTTCTATTTCAGGACTGAAAGATTTTAGTCCGAATTTTTCCAATGTTTCTGAGTTGTGTTTTGCTTCCGCTGCCTTTAGTAGAGATTTACTAGGTATACATCCATAATTTAGACATTCTCCACCTATTTTGTGATCTTCAATTGCAAGGACATCTAATCCCATGGATACAGCCATGCTAGTTACAGCCATACCTGCTGGACCTAAACCTATAACTATTAATTGATATTCTTTCATAATTTTAAAATCCTCCTTTAAATGTTTTCCTTTTATACATATACCCCCTATAGGTATATGTAAACATCATTATATATAAATTATATGATAATGTAAAGTTTTGTGTTATTATTATATGATTTAATTTAATAATTTTGTAACCCTATGATAACTTGAAATAATGTATGATAGAACTATATAAAAATTATCTATGGGAGTGTTATAAATATGAAAAAAATAATTATAATATTGATTATAGCAATAGCAATTGGAGCAGGAACTTTTGTTGTAATAAAGAATATGAATGAAGTAACAGAGCCTGCATTTTATAGGATGGACGAGCCTTCAATAATTGTTAAAACAAATGATGATATAAAGGAATACATGGGCAGGGAGCATATAAGAATGGACAATGACCATATATATGTAAGTAGAGAAATATTGGAAAATGATTTGGGAATAAATATAAATTACAATTTGGATCATGATATTGCAGTTATGACCACATTAGATGATGTTATAAGATTTTATGGTGAACAGGGAAAGATAAAACTAAATCAGGATATAACAGAGGACATATCTGAAATGCTAGTTACAGAGGATACAGTTATGTTCCCCATAGATGCATTAAAGGATTACATCAATATTGAGTATAGAGAGGTAGATAATGTAGATAGGGTGGTTATGTGGGATATATTTTCAAATAAAAAGATGGCTAAAGTGAATGGTAAAACAAAAATAAAAGAAGGTAGAAGCTTTTGGACTGACAATTTAGGAATAATTTCTGATGAAAATAATGTAGAGATAATATCCGAGGAAGGGCCATGGGCAAAGGTAATTACCGAGGGAGGCATAATAGGATACGTAAAAGAGGATAAATTAAAGGATATAAATGAGATAGGAGGGGTGAAAAGACAAGAAAAAACACCTATATGGAAGCCTGAATCTGGAAAAATCATATTGACATGGGAACAGGTTCATAGTAGAAATCCCAATACTGATAAGATAAATCATATGGAAGGAGTAAATGTCATTTCTCCTACTTGGCTTAGCTTAAAGGATGCATCAGGGGATATTTCTAAAAAGATTAGTAAAGACTACATGAAATGGGCCAAAGGAAGGGATTATAAGGTATGGGTGTTATTTTCTAACTCTTTTAATCCAGATTTGACCGATAAATTTTTAAATAATCCCATAGCAAGAGAAAAGGCCATAAATGATTTAGTTAGTACGCTAACTAATATTGGTGCTGATGGTATAAATATTGACTTTGAGAATGTATATTTAAAGAATAAAGAGATCTTAGTACAATTTGTCAGGGAATTAACCCCCATAATGCATAAAAATGGATTAGTGGTATCTATGGATGTAACTATAAAGGGTGGCAGTGACAATTGGTCTAAATTTTATGATAGGAAGGCCATAGGAGAGGTAGTAGATTACGTGGCATTGATGACATATGATGAACACTGGGCAGCAAGTCCTATAAGTGGTTCTGTGGCGTCTATTGGATGGGTGGAAAATGGAGTAAAGGGTCTTTTAGAGGATGTACCTGAAGAAAAATTACTATTGGGGGTACCACTATATACAAGGTTATGGACAGAGACACCATCCACTGAGGAGCCCAATAAAATGGTAGTAAAATCTAGGGCATTCGGCATGGAAAGAGTGAAAGAGATTATGGAAAAGGAAAATATAGTAAAACTGTGGGATGATGAAGCAGGACAATATTATGTTGTATATATAGAGGATGGGGCAGTCCATAAGATATGGGTAGAAGATGGTAAGTCTATTGAACTCAAATCTGAACTTATAAATAAATACAATTTAGCAGGAATAGCCACATGGAGCAGGGGATTTGAAACTACTGATATCTGGCATGTAATAGATAGAATTATAAATTAGAGATACAGTTAGTAGCTAGTAGTTTACTGATGAAATGTATAGGACTTCTACCATATAAGAAAGGATAAAATTATCTCTAAGACGAAACCGTCAAAAACATGGATAAATATGTATACAAAGGAAACAGTTGCTTTTAAAAAATAAAAATAGATGTAAAAAATTTTTTGCATCTATTTTTATTTTATTGACAAATTTTATTTTTTATATTAAAATGAACTTAAATTCATTTTAAATGAACGCACATTCATAAAAGGAGATTTAAAATGCCTAAAATTATAAAAGATATAGAAGAAATAATATTTCAAACTGCATTAAATATGTTTACAGAGTATGGTTATAAATCAGTAGATATGAAAGGTATAGCTAAGAATGCAGGAATAGCTGTGGGTACATTGTATAATTATTATCCCAATAAACAACAACTATTTTTAGACGTTTTCAAAAAAAGTTGGGAAGATACCTTTAGTAGATTAGATGAACATGCTAAATTCCATGGAGTATCTGATTTCATAGAGATACTTTATGATGAGATTGATAAGAGAAAGGGGTTAGGGAAACAATTAACAGATTTAGGGAAACAAAAAGAAGAACTTAAGGAACAATTCTATTTTATAAAAGAGGGGTTACGAAAGAGATTTATTGCTATATTGAACAGTGAACACAATAGGGGCCAACAATTAATAGAAATGGGAATGGATGAAAGACTATTGGAGATGGTTATCAATGCCACTGTAGGTATGTTGATAAAATATAGTAATGAAAGGGAAAAGAATATTGAGTTTTTAAATAGAATAATCAATGGTTTTTTTGGTTAGATTTGGAGGTATATATATGGAAATGAATGAAAAAAGAGCCAAAATGATGGGAGAAGAAAATATATCTAAATTATTAATGAAATTAGGCCTTCCTGCAATATTGGCAATGCTTGTAAATGCTATTTATAATGTGGTGGATACCATGTTTGTGGGAATGCTTAACAATACCAGTGCTATAGCTGCAGTATCGGTAGTATTTCCCATATTTATGCTTATAGGAGCTGTAGGATTGACCTTTGGAGTAGGTGCAGCTTCTTATATATCTAGATTATTAGGTGAAAATAATAAACTTCAAGCAGATAAGAGTGCTTCAACTGCTTTTTTTAGTAGTTTACTTTCAGGTATTATATTTGCAATTATAGGGCTTATATTTATAAGGCCTATATTAAAGGCATTTGGAGCCACAGATACTATAATCCCCTATGCCATTGACTATGCAAGAATATTAATTTCAGGATCTATATTTACCATGCTGAATATGACTATGAATAATATGATTAGGGCAGAAGGAAATGCCAAATATAGTATGATAGGCATTATGATGGGAGCAATATTTAATATTGTGTTAGACCCTATATTTATGTTTAAATTTAATATGGGAATAAAAGGTGCAGCATTGGCTACAGTTATAGCCCAGATATTTTCTTTTATATATTTGCTCAGATATTATTTATTTGACAAAAGCTATGTAAAGATTTCTATAAAATATATAAAAATATCTAAAAAGATATATGGAGAAATAATGAAAATAGGCACTCCCACGTTTGCTAGACAGTTTTTGACAAGTATGGCGTTTGGAATGATAAATCTAGGTGCAAAGCCATATGGAGACGGAGCAGTAGCGGCTATAGGTATTACAATGAGGGTTATTTCTATTGGATATTTTGTTGTATTTGGATATAGCCAAGGGTTTCAACCAGTGGCAGGATACAATTATGGAGCGAGAAAATATGAAAGAATGTTTGAATCCATAAAGAAGTCTATTGTATGGACTACTATATTTACTTCATCTTTAGCCCTAGTATTTGCATTGGGAGCAAAGGGTATAATAGGAGTATTTTCAGATGATCCTCAGGTTATAGAAGTGGGGGTCAAGGCATTGAAATATCTATGTCTCTTTTATCCACTATTTGGATATCAAAATGTAAATGCAACATTATTTCAAGCATTGGGCAAAGGCAGAGAGGCCATGATACTTTCTATTAGTAGACAGGGTTTGTTTTTAATGCCAGCAGTATGGATATTGCCAAAATTCTTTGGATTAGATGGGGTATTGATAAGTCAACCAGTAGCAGATCTATTGACTATTATAGTGACATTTGTATTGTCTACTAGAACTATGAAAAGTCTTAAGGAAGAATGCAAAAATTATAATATAAGTAGTAATAATACAGTAACTGTAAATTAATAAAATAAGATACTATTTATTATGGACATAATTAGTAGGGGACAGTTTATCGATATCATATCGATAAACTGTCCCTTTTCTATGGAAATATAGTAGCACCATTTCTATTTAAAATATATTATATATATGATATCATGTTTTGGAAGGGGTGAATATATATGGAAAATACTAAACTATATGAAAGAATACTTGATATTGGGCTTATAATACTATTATTTGTTGTAATAATAGCAGATAATATAGGGATTACATCTTATTATCAAGGAATAATTGTTTTAATTACCATAGTTGCAACTTCCATATTTTATCCTCTGGTAAACTATAAAAATATAAATAAGAAGATATATATCATAGGGATTGTAAATATTGTGGTCTTTATATATACATACATAAATATATTTTTGACTTCAAACTATAATTTGAACTATTCTTATTACATATTTACTATATCTTGTATTGTTTTAGTGATAGTTTTTTTAAATACAAAATGGAATGTAAATGAAGTAAAATGGAATTCAACTAAAGGGAAAATACATCTTTTGATGGATATAGTATTATCGGTTGTTGTTTTTGGTCTTGTTTTGTTTCCTATTTCATGGGGATTAACAGGAGGATTTTCAAATGGAAATAATGTTTTAAAGATACATGAATATCCCACTACTTTGTATTTTGAACATATATTAAAAGAAGACGATAATATGAAGATAGAAGATGAAGTGATTATTAAGGAATTTGTAGATAGTATCAATGAAGGTAGCTTTAAGCCATTAACAGGTATAGAGGCAGCAAACTATATGAAACGAAGATATACAGAGCCATATTATGAAATGTTTTCAGATTTTGTATATGATGGATTTTACGTATTTGAAGTATATTCATGGCATGATATATATGTAGTAAAAAAGACTTTAAGCTCAATAAAAGGTAATATCTACTATAGATGTGACATCCCTGAAGATGTACTTACTCTAATAAAGAAGCAGGCAATGGGAAAAATGAATTTGTGATATTTTCCCATTGTTTTATTATTAGACTACTAACTACGAACTAATTTGCTATTCCTTATGTCTATAATCTTTATGAGGCTCCATTTCAATAACATCGTATTGATAAACCTTTCCATTTTTATATGCATATCTATAAAGGACTTCAGGTTCATCATTGAATGCTATAAATACTAATTCTTTATCCTTTTCAATATTATTTACGATGGCTGAGTTTATATCTTTATCAGTATATCCCCTTTCTTCTTTAAGGTAGGCAATTACTTCTCTTTTTGCCCTAGGCACGCCACTATAACTTTCATCAAATACCATAAACATACCTACTATCAATATGGGTACTATTATCATAAATATAGCAAGGGCATATGGATTTTTACATTGACCACTATCCATCTCGTTAAATATTTTTTTAATATAGTGTATAGCTAGTATTATTAACCATATATGTGAAAGAGGAGTTATTAACATATAATTGATAGATAGAAAAGAGAAAAAAGAAATTATTATTGCAAATGT